>JBARZF010000069.1:0-6241 GCA_049649675.1 Rivularia sp. (in: cyanobacteria)
CTTGAACTATTTGCTCAAAATCGAAATTGTTATGAGTCAGTTCTTTTATTGAATAGCCAGTTAGCATCTCTGCTGCTCTATTGGCATAACAAACATAATTATTGTGAATTAAAATAATCCCAGCTTCGGTATTTTGCGCTAAAGTACGAAATCTCGCTTCATTTCGCTTTAGTGCTTCTTCCGTTCGCCTTGATTCTGTAATATCCCAGAGACTCCACACTCTACCAATAATATTGCCATTGAGTCTATAAGGCTCCGAATAGTGTGCGAATATTCTTCCATCTTTTAACTTTAACAAATTATAGGTTTCTGAATCAGACCTTGTAGGAAATTCCCAAATATGCGAACGAAACACCTCTACATCTTCAATTTGACTCTCAAAAAAATCTTTAGCTTTACTACGGTCTTTTGATATGCTTACGGACGATGGAAGATTCCACAAATCTATGAATTTTTGATTGTAATAAAGTATCTCTCCATCAAAATTGATCGCAAGTATGCCATTAGCGGCAGATTCTAAGGTTGAACTTAGCAAAGAAAGAGAATTTTTTAAATCATCATCTGTTTTCTCATATTCAACAATTTTTTGCTCCAAACCATCTCTAATATTTGAAGATTCTACTAATTTTGGAAGATTTTCGTAGTTTTGCAACTCGCTATTTTGTTTGCAAGCATATACGCAACATACTTGCTTATTTTCTAATTCTTCCAGAATTAGAGTGATATCAACGGGAAACACTTTACCTGCTTTATCTCGATAGCAAGTTTCAAAGCTTATCGAACCTTGTTGCTTAAGTAATTCCCATTGCCCTAACCATTTTTGCCATTCCCAATTAGCATCTACTTCTCGTAACCTCATCCGAAGTATCTCGTCTCGGGAATACCCAACAAGCGAACAAGTTGCATTATTAACGTAGATGAATTGACCATTTTCTTCTACGCAAAAGACAGCATCTTTAGAATGATTAATTAATATTTGAGCTAATTTCAACTCCTCTTGCAGTTCTAATCTGATTTTAGAGTTGGGTTCAATAATCATTGGGTAGTATATGCTCCGCTATGCTGGTTCAATCGTTCAAAGGTTCAGGCAAGATTGCAACGTCGGTTTGTAACAAACTTTAAGTTACCGCTTCTAATGGCTTTTAACCCTGACAAGCATTTTGCCTATTGTTAAGAGCAGAAAAGTTACTTGGCGATAAACCTGCCGTATACCTTTGCTTAAAATAACTTATCAAATAACTCAGAAAATTCATATAACTTAACAAAAAATTTCATATTTCCTTTACAATATTTATTCCATGATGGTCTAAGTATCATCCATAACCTCATTTTTTATTTAGAAAAGATTTTTACTGTCATAAAATCAAGTTTCTTCCGTATGATGTTAATAAATGCATGAATCGTGAATAACCAATTTCACAAAATTTATTCTTATGTAATCCGATTGAATATTTAAAAGCTGCACCTAGATAATAGTATTTTCGATAGATATAAAATTAGATTTTATCAATTAGTTGTATTATTTCCCCGCTTTATCTAGCTTAAAGCATAAATAATTGTAGTTGGTTCTTCAGGCTTAATAACTACTTAAATAAGAGCATCTTTATAGAACAAATATACTTGTATAATATTCCCTTTAAAAATAAAATATATCGTTAATTTACTGAAAATTTTGCGAATATAAAGAAATAATTGCAGCTTAATAAGACCAAGTTACTACCGATCCAAATTTATTTTGCTTAATTTATTTTCTCATTATTCTTTCAAAATTTAACTATAAATTTTACTTGTGCTACATCTCCCACAAGATATACTTGCAAATGGCATAAAATTGCTTTATCTATATCTGCATCTATCTTTAGACGTAGATTAAAAATTATTAGAACTTATTTTAATTGCAGATCGAGTTCGATCTTTTCAGGCATAATTTCAGGTATTATCCGTGTTGCCATAGGACTTAACTATCTGCGTATATAAACGGTAACAAAGCTAAGTATAATATGTATCTAGACTGCGCCAAATATCCGAAAAAAGCGCGATTTGTTGATAAAAAGTATACTTTAAAGTTAATTATATTAAGTATTTTTTATAAAAAATCTGTATATTTAATTGCAATAGCAGCAAATATATTAATCTAAAATGTAAAGAAAAGCAAAAGAATAGGCAATGGGATCAAAAGATTTTTCATTGCAGTAGTATGCAAGATTTATGTAGGCTTATTTCTATAAACACAGAGTCCTGGTTGTTTTGCTTCTCTAGTTAAATATTTCTACTGACGGCAAAAGTGGTAATTAACCATTCCCGGTGTTTGTAAGGCTGGGTGTGAAGTTATAAAGAAACAGTAAGGAAGCATAGCCATAGGTTTCGGGTGCCATTGAAAGCGCATCCGAAAAGCTGTGAATATTAAATAGTTAGGTACACCCAACCCTAGTTCAGGGAGCGTATATTAAATAATGGTTCAAAATATTACTAAAAGAGCATCTTCTGCGAGCGTAGAGCAGGAAGAAGCTCTTAAGCAAAGTTATGCACAAGCGATAGAAAGCGAGCGCACTGAAGAAAGCAACGAGAATATGACTGTTGCTGATGCAGTAGCGCAAATGTGTGAAAACTTAGGAATAAAATCGGCTTACGGAGTTTCCGGAGGCGCGATGGCATCACTTTGGGGCGCTTTATCCAATAGTGATGTTGATGTATTAAATTTCCGTCATGAGGCTGGAGCGGCGTTTGCTGCTACGGAAGGTTATTTTGCTAGCGGTAATCCCACTGTGGTGTTTACCACAGCAGGACCTGGTATCACGAATGCTTTAACCGGATTATTTGCTGCGCGTGGCGAAGGTGCAAAAGTGATTTTGCTGTCAGCTTGCACCTCAGCAGCGCAACGGGGACGGTGGGCGATTCAGGAAACCAGTACCGACACTTTACCTAGTAGTGGTATTTTCACCACGGGTACCGTGTTTAATTATGCTAGCACAGTGGAATCTCCCGCTCAATTGCCGCAAATATTTCGTAAACTTGCTCTGGGACTTTCCCAGCCCGGTGGGTATGTTGCTCATATAACGATACCAACTGCGGTGCAAAATATGAGTATGGATGAGACTTTATTACCAGAAAAAGGTGTTAGCTGTTCTTTAGTAACATCGAGTTCGGAAGTTGTTGCGAATGCAGCCAAGTTGCTTGCGGAAGGTACATTTGCCATTTGGTTGGGATTTGGTGCCCGTGATGCAGCCTCCGAAATTCGTCAGCTTGCCGAAAAAACTGGAGCAGCAGTAATGTGTTCTCCTCGGGGTAAAGGAATTTTCCCAGAAAACCATCCTCAGTTTATTGGGGTAACTGGTTTAGGCGGGCACGGCTCGGCGATGACATATATGCAAGAACAGGCTCCTATCCGCACTTTAGTATTGGGAAGTCGTTTGAGCGAACCGACTTCATTTTGGAATCAGGATATGGTTCCTTCAAGAGGTTTTATCCATGTCGATATAGATCCTAATGTTCCGGGAGTAGCTTATCCTCATGCTGAAACTTTAGGAATTCAGTCTGATATCAAAGCCTTTGTTTTGCAGTTGCTAAGTGTTTTAGAAGCTGACGAAAATTCACAGTCACAAATTAAAGCATCTCAACCTTCATCATTACCCAAGCCGGAACGTATTACGGTTGAACCCGGGCAAGAATCACCCATTAGACCAGAAGTTTTGATGGAAGCGATTCAAAAGGTAATTGTTGACGGTAGCGATGCGGTTGTTATGGCTGAATGCGGCAACTCGTTTACTTGGTCAACAAATCTTTTGCAATTTAACCAAGCTAATCGCTATCGAGTCAGTACAGGAGTCGGCGCAATGGGACACGCTGTAACTGGTGTTGTTGGTGCGGCGAGCGCTAGAAATGGAAAAGCCGTAGCCATTGTGGGAGACGGAGCCATGTTGATGAACAACGAAATCAGCACGGCGGTTAAATATCAGATTCCGGCGATTTGGATTGTCCTCAACGATGCTCGTTACAATATGTGCCACCAAGGCATGAAAATGTTGGGTATGACCGGCGCAGATGCAATCATGCCAGAGACAGATTTTCAAATGGTCGCGCGGGGAATGGGAGCCGAAGGTATTCGCGTTACTAAAGAATCTGAAATTACAGCAGCATTAGAACAGGCGATCGCCGCAAATGGTCCAGTAATAATCGATGTTTTGATCGATCCAGATAGACCTGCTCCTTCCAAAGGACGCAATAAAGGTCTGGCTTCTCAAGGAGTTAAATCAACTTCCGAACAGAAACCAAAAGTACAAGCGTCATTTCCGAATATTTAAAGGAGTTAGTTGATAGTGGTTAGTTGATAGTTGATGGTTGATGATCCACACCTTTTGGGTAAAAGGAGTTAGCAGTTAGAGGTTAGGAATTTTGATGCTCCCACCACTAACAACTAACCACTAACAACTAACAATTAACAATTAACCTTTATTGCATTAATTTAATTTTTCATTTAGTAGGAGCAAGTAGATTGAATCTTTTTGATAATGTGACAGAAATGGGTCACGAGCAAGTATTGTTTTGTAATGGTAAAGATCCAGATATCAAAGCAATAATTGCTATTCACGATACAAGTTTAGGCCCTGCGATGGGAGCAACAAGAATGTTGCCTTATGCATCGGAAGAAGCTGCGTTAAAAGATGCTTTACGTTTGAGTCGGGGCATGACTTATAAAGCTGCCTGTGCCAATATTCCTGTTGGTGGAGGTAAAGCTGTAATTATTGGAAATCCCGCGCATAAAACTGACGAATTACTATATGCTTACGGGCGTTTTGTCAATAGTTTGAACGGACGTTTTATTACTGGTCAAGATGTCAACATGACCCCGGAAGATGTCAGAAAAATTAGTCGAGAAACTAATCATGTTGTAGGTGTTGAAGAACAATCCGGTGGTCCCGCACCTGTAACTGGATGGGGAGTATTTTTAGGTTTGAAAGCGGCTGTGGAATTTCGCTTAAAAACTTCTGATTTAAAAGGACTGAAAGTAGCAGTTCAAGGACTAGGAAATGTTGGTACAAACCTTTGCCGTCATTTACATGAGAATGGTGCGAAGCTGTTTGTTACCGATATTAATAAAGAGAGAACAGAAGAAATCAAGCGTTTATTTGGTGCGACTATAGTTGAACCTTCAGAAATTTACGGACTTGATGTAGATGTATTTTCTCCTTGTGCTTTAGGTGGAATTCTGAATAGCGAAACAATTCCTCAAATAAAAGCGAGTGTAATTGCTGGTTGTTCTAACAATCAGCTAGGTGAAGAAAAACCAGACGGAATGATGCTTGTAGAAAAAGGCATTTTGTATGCTCCCGATTATGTAATTAATGCCGGAGGATTAATCAACGTCTATAACGAAATGATAGGTTATAACGAAGAAAAAGCCTTTAAGCAAGTAAGGAATATCTACAACACTTTACTTGAAATCTTTGACCGAGCTGATAAACAGCAAATTACCACAGACGACGCTTCTAAACAATTAGCAGAAGAAAGAATTGCTAACGCTAAAAATCTCAAAAAAGTTTTAGCAACCACTGTATCCACTAACGGTAAACATTAAATAATTAATAATCCACACCCTCCGGGTGATAACTGATAACTGATAACTGATAACTGATAACTGATAACTGTAAAAGGGGTGAAAATGGAAAAAAATACGTTTGCAACATCAGCTTATATTTCAACTTCACCAAAAACAGCTTTTGACTATCTTTGTAGTTTAAAGAATTTGGATGAATGGACGCTGTTTAGCCGGATGAAAGAAAAAATTGACGAGGATACCTACAGAGGAACAGCGTCTGGATATCATGAAGACCTTTACTATCACGTCAAAAAACTAGAAAATCCTAAGTTTTACGGCATAGAATGGCACTGCGGGTTAGAATATCAAAAGTATTATCAAGTTTACCCCGTATTACTTTTCCCTACCGATTATATTGAACCGGGAACGGACGAAAAAGGCGTATATTTTCATTGGTTAAGTTTTGTCGATCCAAAGCGGCAAACTGGAATGATTATGCAAGGCATTCATACAGTACATACTTCTGAATGTCGTTCTTTGAAAGCAAATCTTGAACGTAAAGAAGGTTTTACTAGTGCAGCAAAAGGGAAGCACTTTGTAGATACTGACACTATATACGTCGATGCGCCAATTGAAATGGGTATCGAATTCTTGCAAGACTTGCGGAATATGGACGAATGGGCGCATTTGCTCAAACCTGATGGT
>JBARZF010000070.1:0-4867 GCA_049649675.1 Rivularia sp. (in: cyanobacteria)
AAATGTCCCATTTCAACTTGATAAAGATGCAGTACGGCGAGGTGAAACTCACGTACATGAGGCGCTTCGAGAAGCACTGGTTAATTCTCTTATTCATGCAGATCACCAATCAACTCGTCCTTTGATAGTTAGCAAGTTCACAAACAGTTTTTCATTTTCTAACCCAGGTCGTCTTAGAATTTCTCTTCAACAACTTTATGATGGTGGTTTAAGCGATGCTCGAAACCCAAATCTGCAAAAGATGTTTCAAATGCTGGGTTTGAGCGAGAAAGCAGGCTCCGGTTTTGGCAAAATTCTCCGTGCTTGGAGAGAGCAACAATGGTTTATACCCTTAGTATCAGAAAAACTAGATTTAGAAATGACATCGGTTACACTACCAACGCTGAGTTTTATTCCTGAAGACGTTGAGAAAGAACTAAGAGAAATTGTTGGAAATAACTATTGTGAACTTACAGAGCTAGATCGCATAATCTTGGTACTAGCCCATCAATTTGGAGATATTTGTAATATTGACATTCAATTTTATAGGAAGGAACATCCCAGGGACATAGGCGAGTGTCTTAAGCGCTTAGTAAATAAAGGTTGGTTAGAAAGCTCTGGTCGTGGTCGTGGAACGCACTACTCTTTAGTAAACCAAGAAGAAAAGTCAGATTTGCTTTCATTGCTCCCAAGCTCCGAACATTACGAACTGAACTCCGAACATTATGAGCCAAGCTCCGAACATTACGAGCCAAACTCCGAACATTACGAAACAAACTCCGAACATTATAAGCGTTTACAAGATATTGCTGCACCAGTGCGCGAGAAAGGTCGCATTAATAAAGAGCTTGTTGAACAAGTTATTTTAAAAATCTGCTCCGAAGATTATTTACCACTCCGAACATTAGCTGAATTACTAGGACGGGAACCTGACAGCATCAGAAATCATTACATAAATCCAATGCAAGAAAGGGGTTTAATCAAGTTGCGACATCCAGAACAACCCAATCATCCCCAGCAAGCATATAAAACAGTATTTGAACCAGATGCAGAAGTCTAACCCTGCCTCTGCTTTCTCACCATCGTCGCAAAAGGTAAACAACAATGGGGACATTCTCCCGTCACCCAATCCCCAGGAACTAAGAAATCTGTACCACAGTTAGTGCATTTGGTAAGCAAGCGTAATTGATGGTGGCTACACTTCATCACATTCTTAAGCTGCCATTCAATACGATGATAGGGTGATTCTGCATAGCAAGCAGCACATAACCGAATTGGGCGAGGTTTCATCGTTAAACCTTTTGGTGGTAGCATTTTCCTCAGTTTCTCCACTTCCACACCAACCACACCAGCTAACGCTTCCAATTCCTGCTGTGTTGGAAACGGATTGAAATAATATTTCTCCCACCTACTAATAACCGCACCCAAACCAGTCAGCTTACCAAGTTGAGTAGCAGTTAAATAATTCTCCCGACGAAAGCGTCCTAAAAAGTGGCTTAAACTTTCACCTTCCAAAAGTTCAACATCAAAAAATCTATTTTCCATCGCTGTGTTTCCCATTACTCAAACCACTCCAAAACCTCATTTAAAGTCGCTTTATCAATGTTGCTTAACCCTTTTCTCAAAGATAAAATTCCAGCCCGTCTTAAAACCCTATCAACTAAACCAATCTTGCCACCCGTTTTTTGATACAACGGCATTAAAGTTTCTTTTTTAGTTAAATTTGATGGCACGGGTAAACACAAAACCTCATCTTCCCAAACTTGGACTAACTCAGAAAACCTTTTCTCAGATACCAGTTGCAATCGATAGCATTCGATGAAACGGTCATGAATATAAGGTTCTTTTTTGATGAGATTATCTAAACCATCAGTTCCTACAAGCACAATCGAAATTTTCAACAAATCATAAATTCGAGCAATTTCGCTAAAGGTGTTTAATTTCAAAAAATTTGCTTCATCAATAATCAGCATCTCTACCTTGGATTCTTTAAATAATCGCAGCACCCGTCGCCGTAAATCACTTAATTTTCCAGAAGTTGCATCATATTTTAAATTTTCTAAAATTAAGATTAACAACTCTCCCGAAGAACAATCTCCCGGAACTTGCATATATAAAACATTTACAATATCCCGCCTACCCGTTCTTTTTTTTGGCTTATTTAGGAGTTTATAAACATCGCAAGTCACAGACTTTCCCGCTCGTGGTGGCGCTACAATTCGACCGCATTCTTTGGAAAGTCGCAAACTATCCAACCAATCATGTATTTTTTGTATATGGTCAAGTTCTACGACACTGGGAGTAATTAAACGTTCAATTTGCGGCATTAATTCTCCAGGAATTGGGTCATCACCCCATAGATGTTGCACCCATCTACGCAAAGACTCATCTGTCATAATCTGTCACACCTTAAAAGATTTGAGTTACTTGATTTCGAGCAAATTTATATCAAACTAATCGTCATAATCTCGACGAAGCTGTTCGTAATCAAACACTCTAGGTCGCCTTTTTTGTGACTGAGGTGTTTCTTCTTTTTGTTCAACTGGTTTGCTAATTTTGGGAGGTTCGTATACGGGATGTACTTGAGATTGTTCTTCTTTTTTGCGTTCTTTTTTACTTTTTTTCTTCTGCTCGATAAAAGTGTCCCTATCCCGTACTTCTGCCAAAATAGATTTATTATTTATCTGCTTTCCTCCATCGCGAATTCTTCGTCTTGCAGCTTTCGCTTCTTCTAAAGAAATTTGCTCTGTTTCTAAATCAATTGCATGAGCCTGAGATAAAAGAACTTCTTTCCCAGAATCTTGGCGATATACAAAAACACTTGATATATCTCTAGGGTCAAATCGCAGTATTACATTTTCACCCGCATAAGCTGCTAAGTATTCCCCACGATAAGTAATATTTTCAAAACTTACATAACCACCTTTGTAGATGCTGCGGCGTGTTTTTTTCATCAAACAAACATCTAATTGCCGTTCTTCAATTACACTTGGTAATGCAGTTAAACCAGCTTCCCAACGTTGAAACCGCGTCTGTCCGCTACGATTATCAAGTCGCTGATTGTAGTTATCAACGATATACCGCACTAATAGCAACTGTAATTCCCGCAAGGTAATACAAGCTTCTTCTTCGGCATTTTCTGGACGCTCTTGAATATTAGAACCCAGATAGCCATACAATCCAGCTAAAAAATCTGTGTTGATAGTACCGAAACTGCGTTCTTCAATCCCTCCTTCACTAGGGCGATCGCGTAAATGGCATTCAAATCCAAGTTGAAATCCAATTTGCTTTAAATGTTCCGAGCGAAAATCCTTGCCACCATCAGTAAATAGGTTTTCTGGAACACCAAAGGTTCCCCAGTCGCAATGAAGTTTGTACTCCGAACCATAGTTCTTGCGTAACATTGCATGACGCATAGCTAAAGCTACCACCAAAGAACTTGGTGCATCAAAACCTATATGAATGCCCATAATACAGCGCGAATAGCTATCTGTAATTTTGGTAAACCAAGGACGTGCCAACGTTTCGCCATACTGGTCAACCAACATCACATCGAGTTTTGTATGGTCGCACTGCCAAGTATGATTGCTATACCTTGGCTCCAAATTCAGTCCAGTACGAGTTTTATGCGATACACTCGACCCACGCCAACCAATATTTCTAACTTTCTGCTTTTGCTCTTTACGCTCAATGATGGGATTGAGAACCCGATAAACCGTCATGTGGCTGGGGTATCTTTCCAAACCCAATTTTTCAGCCTCCACCTGAACTCGAATCGCTACTTGAGCGGGAGTCATTTTTCTACCGCCTTTATTACCTTCCTTATAGGTTTTAACGATAAACTCCTGCCATTTTTCATCAATGCGGTAATTCCCTGCATCAGAACGTTCGGGTTCCGTAATAGCTGATAAACCCTCTTCTTGATACTTTTTGACAAGTCGTTGCACCGTCCGAACTGTCTTACCAAGCTTTTGTGCTGCTTGCCTAAGTTTGACTCCATAGGCTTTGCGATCGCACGGCTCAATTAAACTTTGCAACACCTCCATTCTCAGCTTTGCTTCATCAGAGAGTTTGGTAATTATAGTGTTAGCAACTTCTGCATCCTTTTCTTTCAAGGTTTGGTCAACAGAATCCGAAGTTTCAATAGACATAGATGCATAACTCTCATTAGAGTTTGATTGTTCACCCATAAGAAAACCCCATCACTTGGAATTTTGAATATTCGTAGACACCTAAAGCTACTTCCAATTACCAGGAAAGTGAAGCCTCAGTAAAAGTATGTATAAACTAGTACTCAAGTACTAATCATCTATAAATATAATACTACTTTGTTCCAAAAAGCGACATTTATTTTTTTATAAGTGATTTCTTTCTGAAAGATGACACTTATTTTGTTAGATAAGCTGCTTTACCTGATTTACTCCAGAATTCAAGCAAAGCTGAGGTAGTGTTATCTAACCACGCAGCTTAAAAAAGAAGCCCCAGAATATTACCGGAGCTTCTTTATTACGTATTAGTATTTTGCACCATTAGACAAATCTTTAAATTTCTTCAATCTTTAGACAGTGGGAAAATTCACTTTGACAATCATATCGTTATAGTCTAAGTCACCACCACCTGCTAAATCTTCAAAACCGAAGGTATTATCACCAAGCAAGCGAATGTGGTCAACTCCATCACTGTTTGCTCCCAAGAATGAGAAGTAAACTTCTGCGTTGTTGATGATTGCTTCATCTACTGTTCCATCTACAACCATGAAAGAAGCTAAAATACTTCCACCGTCGAAGTTTCCATCAAAGGTTGTAGTTTGCTGATTATCAGTTTGGAGCAAGTCTAAACCTGTGACACGGTTTGTTAATGCAGCTTGTTCATATTCAGCATCACCAGG
>JBARZF010000071.1:0-6057 GCA_049649675.1 Rivularia sp. (in: cyanobacteria)
CCTTAGAGAAATTTTTGCAGGTAAATCGAGGTGACAGAATTTGTCTTGATGCTGCAAAGGCTTTGTTGTTGATAGATGTGAGGAATGAAGTAGCGAAGGATGCTTTGGTTTATATTCTTGAAAGTACAGCTTCAAAAACAACTGACATTTTCTATCTATTGGGAGAGGTTGCCGCATTATTGCTAGAAATTCAACCAGAAATTCAACAAGAAGTTATATCGACTCTCAAAAATCAAATAGAAACAGGTTGGGATGTATATCTTGTTTATGGAATTGATAGTAGTTTGGATGATTTCAATTTTGTCAGTGAGGGAGTAATCACTACATTAATTGACTTAATGGAAAATACCCTGGAGAAATACATTTGTGCCAATTCAATTGATATTCTTAAAAAAATTGGCTCAAATAAAAGCCTGTGTTTAAATATGCAGCAACTACTAATTGATTCATTAGAAAGATTTTTGCAGAAGAATCGATGGGATGATATTTGTTTAGATGCTGCTGAAGCTCTTTGGAAGATTAATCCAGAGAATCAATTTGCTGTTTTGACTCTTGTTGAAATTTTGGAAATACATAGAAGCTGTAACATACGCTATAAAGCATCTTACATTCTTCTTCTGACAGATAAATATTATGAAACAGCTATGCAAAGTTTGGATAAAATTGCTTCTTCGCATTATGAATACGAATCTTACGCATCTACATTTTGCGTTCCAGTGTTGATTAATAATAAAATTGCCATGAAAAGTTTAGCAGTAAAAAGTTTACTAGAAAAAGTTTTAATAAGACAAATTAGCTTTTTTAAATTTGAGGGAAAAGCGACAGAAAGTGATCGGTACTTTCACCATGATGATTCTTTTCTTTTAAATGTTGCTGATAGATTAAAACAAACTATGCAACAAGAAAATTTTCCACAAATTATTACAGCTTTAAAAAAATATCTTGCCGAAAACTTCTACAATAGTAGTTCTTTTCGTTACGAAAGCGTTTATACACTAATGTGGCATTGTGCGGAAAAGATGAGTTATCCAGGTTTTTACGAAGCTTGGCATAGTTAGTTCAATTTCACATCTTGCATCATTTTCAATTAGGCTTCACAACCGTCGGGGAATGCAATTAAGTTTAATAGCGGAAGTCGCTCTTTTGACAATTGGACAAAGATTTCAGTCTACTTAAGTAGACTTCGGCTATGAGCCTGGGAATTGATTCCAAGGCGGTTTTTAAAATAGTGCAATCTGTAAGTTAAATTAAACTTTAAAATCGATTTTCATCAAATCATAATGTCTAAGAATCAACACCACGAAGAAGATTTGGCGCTTGCAAAGTTTCTAGATTTTCTAGCTCAAGATATGGAAAAGAATCCCCAACATATTAAAGCAATCAATTTTGATTTGTTTAGCAGAATTCAATCTTTGACTGCTGATTTAGAGTTTGATATTAATGCACCACTATCTGAAGAAGATGAATAAATAAATTTATTTATTCCTAATGATATTTGTAGTGGGAGCATCTTGCTCCCTTACAAAAAATTAGAAAACGCATTAACATTTCCTTTACAAATATTTTTCGTTATTCCGCTAAATAGGTCGTCGTAGCACTGCGGAGCTCTCTACAAATTGACTGGTAAATAACAAAATAGTCCACGCAGGCGGGCTTCGTAGGTGTAGCCCTTCTAGGGTCAGGGCGATTAAATCAAATATCAATCTACGGATTAACTTCACTCACATCCCAAACCCCCGCTTCATTCCTTACGTAAAAAGTCCGATTTTGCGGCTCTCCTCTTAATCGCAAATGATCGACTTTTACAGGTTCAAATAACAGCAAACAAAAGTTATCCAAAGGTTTATTTGCATCTGGCTGCGGTGGTGAAAAAGCTTCGGGGTTCGCTCTGGCTTCTCCCGGATGTGCCCAGGCAAATTGAATACGAGCGTTATCTGATAAGTCTTGCCATGTTGATTGCCTAGCGCTTAGTAATTCGGAATTCTGATGGTTGGCATCAATAATTATGATGTTTCCAGCAATGCGGAATTGTTCGCGGCTATTAGTGAAATACCAGCAAATTTCTCCTTGTGACTGATTCTGAATTTCTGTAATTTTTTCGCTGCGAGCATCGGTAATAATTTTTAACTGATTGGTATCTTCTATAAAGCCGCGAAAAACCACAGTACGGTTAGCCGGAGTTCCATCACTGCCGACAGTTGCTAGTTGGAAGTAGCGCGAATGCGGTTGACTGCGATTCTTTTTAAGAGCATTGGCTAAAAATGAACGCCAAGGAGCAATAGACATCTTGCGATTTTAGATTTTAGATTTTAGATTTTGGATTGCGATTGATGGAAACAGCTAAAAATTCAATTCTTAATATATTGACTTTTATTAACCGTTTAGAAATCAAAAATAGCTGATAACTCTTAATTATTAACTCCTAACTCTTAATTCCTCACTCTAAACTGCTCGCTGCTCACTGCTCGCTGCTCGCTGATTTTTGTGGAAAAATTTTCAAAATTATGCAGTCTTTTATTGTAATGCTACTTGACGTATAGTCTTAATCTGAGAGAAAAAAAGACACGATAAAAATATGGTTCGAGAGCTTGAACGGAAACACGTTGGTGCAGACTTTCCACAAACAGCCCCTGCGGCAAATCCTGTATTTTTCAGGACTTACAGCCGTCGTCAACAGTCGGAAGGGACGAGAGAATCCTGGAGTCAGGTTTGCGATCGCACTCTAAAAGGCTTGGTTGAGTTGGGTAAGTTAACTCAAGACGAAGCTTTACTTTTGGACGGGATGCAGCGCAATTTGAAGGCTTTACCGAGTGGAAGATGGTTATGGGTGGGTGGTACAAATTGGCTGACTCAACCGAAGAATTTTTCGGGTGCTTATAACTGTACTTCTACAAACGTCATTGACTGGGGTGCTTTCGGGTTAATGATGGATTTGGCCATGATGGGCTGTGGTACGGGAGCAATTTTAGAACCCAAATATATTAATCAGTTACCTAGTATTCGCAATCGTCTAAAGGTGACGGTAGAAGGTGATATTGGTAAAACTATAGCTAACGAGCGCCGTGAATTTACAGAAACTAAGATTGAGGGCAATAGTGCCACTATTTATGTGGGAGATAGCCGTCAAGGTTGGGTAGAGTCCTATCAAACTCTTTTAGAATTATCTACTGACGAACGTTTTAATCAAGAAGTTGAAGTAATAGTTGATATTAGCGATATTCGTAAAGCTGGTGAACCTTTGCAAGGTTTCGGTGGTATGGCGAATCCGGTGAAGCTACCCGAACTTTATCAGCGCTGTGCTGCAATTCTTAATAAAGCTGTTGGCAGAAAATTAACTTCGGTTGAATGCTGTTTGTTGATTGATGAAGCGGCTGTCTGTATAGTCGCTGGCAACATCCGCCGATGTATCGCCTACGGGGCAAGGGTTTCAGCTATTGACGGCATGAAGCCAATCCAAGATATTCAAGTAGGAGACTTAGTTTTAACTTCGTCTGGTGAATACCGTGCTGTAGTTAATAAATTTATCCAAGGTACGCAAGACGTTGTAGAAATACGTACCCCCATAACCTCGATTCGCTGTACTGCTAACCATCGCGTTGCTGTATACGATGGATTACGCTCGTATAAGTGGAAATATGCTGGTGAGTTACAACCAAAAGACCGCCTTATTTCTGTTCCCCATCTCAAAGGACAACCTTGTTCGACAACAGATTGGGCATGGCTAATCGGCTTTTTTATAGGTGATGGTCACGCCGATTTGAAATCAACTAAGAAACGTAATGGTGGAGGTGGTGTTGTTAGCTTTGCCTTATCTACTCAACGTTTACAAGGTGCATTAGGGGAAAAGGTTTTAAGAATTCTTAATAGTATGGGTTATAGTCCATCTGTAGGAGTTCAAGGAACCCATGCAAATATTAATGTTTATCGCAAACAATTAGCCCAAGAACTTATCAAATACAAACAACCTTGGGAATGTCCTATAATTCCCGAATTTGTTTGGAAAGGTAATCGAGAAATTCGTGCAGCTTTTCTAGGAGGTTTAAGTGATGCTGATGGTACTCCTTCGAGAAATGTACTTGTTAACTCTAATAAATTAGAATTTCTTAGACAGGTTCAAAAATTGGCTTTGTCTTTGGGTATTGCTACAACCTTACACGAACGTAAACCAAAAACTATTAAAGGAAGAGAAAAAGTATACGAGGGATGTCATTGGATTCACATTCAAGGTTTACAATCTCAAGCAGTTGTTGTCGGTTTAATTAATCAATTTGCTGTTCGGAACGAGTTTACTATTAAGTTAGCTAAAAAGAATGGTTTGACTTTACCCTACCAATACGTTAAAGAATTGGCTGCTACGGGATGGAAACCGGAAACTCTTTATAGCGCTAACACAATTTGGGTAGATCCAAGAAGTAGACCGGGATATTTCAGAGATGCAAACTTTGATACGCTAATAGCTGAAGATTTGGTAAATCCTCACTGGTTGCCAATAGAAGTTCAATTTGTAGCTCCCGCAGGTGAAGCTGAAACTTTCGACATTGAAGTTGAAGGAGATCATGAATTTATTGCTGATGGCTTATTAGTGCATAACTCGGCCGGAATGCGTCAAGGTGTCAGCGAAGACACTGCATTTGCAGACGCTAAAGCAAATTTATGGCAGCAAGGTGATGATGGAAATTGGCGGATAGATCCCGAACGCGATGCCTTACGCATGGCAAACCACACCCGTGTATTTCACCAAAAACCTACTTTAGAAGAATGCGTTAATGCCGTTCGGAAGCAATATTACAGCGGTGAAGGTGCGATTCAATGGGCTGGTGAAGCTGTAGCCAGAGCAAACCTTGATTTGTTAACTACCTCGGAATCAAAAACTGATTTCTTACAGGCTTATCAACAAGGAAAAGGTGCTTATTGGTTAAAGGAAAAGCATTCTTATCTCGATCAAAATGAAATTGAGCATCGCTTAAATAGGTTCGGTTTAAATCCATGCGGAGAAATTCTGGGTAGCAATTTCCACTGTAACCTTAGCGAAATACACTTAAATCAAATCGATCCCGAAAATTACAAAGAACAAGAACAAGCTTTCACAGCAGGTGCTTTATCTGTAGCAGCACTGTTAAATCATAAATTCTTGGAACCCCGTTACCAATACAGCCGCGAACTAGATCCGATTGTTGGTGTATCTTTTACCGGCTTATTCGACTTTTTCGTTCATGCTTTTGGGGTTGATTGGTTGCATTGGTGGACGGAAGGAAGACCTGCAACAGAAGAGGGTTTAGCCTTTAAACGCCGCGAACAAGAATACTTGAGTAAGTGGAAAGATATCGTACATCGGGTAGTTTGGGAATATTGCGATCGCCATAATATAAAACGTCCAAATCGCTGTACTACGGTGCAACCAAGCGGTACTAAATCTTTACTTACGGGTGCTTCTCCCGGATGGCATCCACCCAAAGCTCAAAGGTTTATTCGTCGGATAACTTTCCGCAAAAATGACCCGGTAGCTTTAGCTTGTATTGATTACGGTTATGCGGTGGTTCCTTCTCAAACCGATAAAGACGAAAACGGCAACTTGTTAAACGATCCGTTCGACTCTCGCTGTACGGAATGGTTGGTTGAAATTCCCGTTGCCGTACCTTGGGCTGATGTACCTGGTGCCGATCAAATTGCCATCGATCAATTTAATGCTTTGGCTCAAATGGATTTTTATATGCAGGTGCAGCAATTCTACGTGACTCACAATACTTCAGCCACTATTGAAGTCAGAGAAAACGAAGTAGAAGAGTTAGGAAATCGCATTTATCAAGCAATTCAAAACGATGAAGGTTACATCAGCGCGGCACTTTTGGCAAGATTTGACGACCATCAAACTTTCCCTCGCTTACCATTTGAACCCATCAGCAAACAGGAATACGAAGAGTTGATGCAACAAGTAGAAAACCGTCGCGATACCAGCAATTTTCATAATGCATTGAAACGTTATGATTTCGGTGAATTAATGGAAGCGGGGCCATCGGGATGCGATTCTGATAAGTGCATGATGCCCGAAGAAAAACC
>JBARZF010000072.1:0-4327 GCA_049649675.1 Rivularia sp. (in: cyanobacteria)
GGTATGATGAAGGAGTTAGGATTTGGGAGTTTTTAACCTTTAACCTTTGACCTTTAACCTCTGACCTTTAACCTTTAACCTCTGACCTTTAACCTTTAACCTTTTAGAAGTTAGGAGTTGGGATATAATTCCTGACTCCTAATTTTTTTGATCGAAGCAAGCTAATTATCTGGAGACTTCAAAGCTTGATCGAGTACTTGACGAGCTTGTTCAGCTTTCTCTCGCGCATCTTTATAGCGTAAATTAGCTTGAGCAAAGTTTTTCAGAGCTTTAAAACCTTCTTTGAGGCTAGAAATTTCTTCCTCGCTGACGGATTGATCTGAAAAAAGGATATCAACTAATTTACGAACTTCTAAAGCTTCGGCGCGTGTGTCTTGAACTTTCAGCTTTAGAGTTGCAAGATTACTCAAAAGCTGAACTGCTTCTATAATCGTATCTTCACCGCTAGAAGTATCCATTGACGGTTCTTTCACTTCAATCAATTGTTGAGGACTAAATCCTTCTTCGAGTTCGGAAGGTAAATCACCCGCTTCCATTATTTCCATCAGCTTATCCATTGCTTTTTCACGAGCTTTATCGGAATCTTTGCCGGAAACAGTAAGGATGATTTCTGGACTTTGAACGAGAGTATAACGAACCATACTTAGGCAGAAATATTGCGCTAAACCAAACCGAATTATCAATTTTAACTTAAAACTGCAACAAATAAAAATCCGATGTCGAGCGATTACCTATGTCCTTCGGACACGCTTCGCTAACGGCTTTGGCTTAGTCTAACGACTCACTGCGTGAACGCTTAACGGCGATCGCATTGCAATTAGTTTCGAGTCATATTGTATGGTTTATGGGGTACGTGGATAGGATGCTAATTCCTACTAACGCGATAATTGATTAATTATTCATTTTCCGCTGGCTAAGTTTGTAATAATATTTACCCAATCATCAAACTTATCGTTAATAAATATATTCGTTGATGTTTCTACTCCTTCAGCACCTATACTAGTTGAAATAACTGGCAAACCTGCTTGAAGCATTTCTAATGTCTTTATTTTGATTCCTGCACCTTGAAGTAAAGGTACGATACCTATTTGGGCTTTTTCAAAAAATTGAGTGGGGTTTTCTATAAATCCAGTTACTATAATATTCTCGCTTGCAAATTTTCTGATTTTTGGAGAAGGGTTGGAACCAACAATATAAAGTTTGTATTCGGGGTCTATTTTAAGTAGATTTGTAAAACATTTTTGAATAAAAATTATAGCTGCTTGCTCGTTTTCTGGTCGATTCATCGCAGCCCAAAATAATAAACTTTTTTTCTCAATTTTTTCTACATTACGTTCGATTTTATATATAAAGTCACTCAGTTGAGGAGGTTTGATAATAATTTTATTTTCTGGTATGGCAAATAATGAAGTAAGAATATTGCGGTCTTTTGCTGATAAAACCCATAATTCATTTACATCGGAATAAATCTGTTTTTCAAACTTGAATAATCTGGCTACTTCAATACCTAATAGAAAATTGTTTTGAGATTTCCTTAAAAATGATTGACATATAACATCATGTATGCTTATAACGAGGCGAGTATTTTTAGATTTTATTTTATTTTTGATTAAATGACTGATTAAATCTAAATAAACCGCAGCATGAGAATATTCAAAATGAATTGCATCATAAGTATGTTTTGCTAATAATTCCTGCAATTTATGAGCTACAGGTTTTTGATAGCGGGTAGAAAATTTAAAAGGAATAGATAAGTTAGTTAAGCAGCTAATAATTTTATCTGACTTATCAAGAGGATAGGTAAAAAGGTGATTTTTATATTTACCCACTAAATCTGTAGCAGCATTGATTTCTGCTTTGTTCGCTATAACAACCACATCAACGGTTGTATTATCAAGATGATATTTATTCAAATTACTTAAAGCTATCTTTTGCCCAGCTTGAGGATATAAATTAGTAGGAGCATGGGCAGAAATAAATAATATTTTTGACATCAGGTTTTACCATCTCCCATATGTAGATGCAGATTTTTTTGTAAATTGTTGAATAATACTTTTTATTTTGCGTGCGGTAGGTGGTTTGAAAAAATACCTTACTGGTAATGCAAATACTTCGTTTATAATCCATGCTATGTAGGCTTTTGTCCGTTGTTTCTGAGATACTTGTGGAAAATTATCGGATGCCTTATTACTTATTTTCCAACATTCTTCGATCAATTTTGCTCTATCCCAAGGTAAGGGTGATGAACTCATTCCATTAAGAGAATAAGCTGCTAAGGGAGTTTCGATAGAGTGAAATTTAAATCCGTGATTAAATAAACGTAAAATCATATCGTAGTCGGCGGCGATTTTGTATTTTAAGTCATATAGATTTGCTGCGATGTAAGCCGATTTTTTAATGAAGCAAGATGGATGATTTAAAGTAAAGCGAATCGATAGTTTTTCCAATTCTCCCGGAACAAAGGTAGCCATATATTCACCTTTATAGTAGTTCTCGATGGGCGAATATAATATATCTATATCTGGATGCTTATCAAATTCTTTTTCTACTGTTTTGATTGCATTATCAAGGTACCAATCATCAGAATTAATAATACCAATAATCTCTCCGGTAGCAAGATTAATTCCTTTGTTCATTGCATCGTAAGCACCGGAATCTGGTTCGGATATAAATTTAAATTTAAGCTTAACTTTAAGTTGAAAATAATCTATTTTTTTTGCATATTTTTGAATTATTTCACGGGTATTATCTGTAGAGCCTCCATCAACTACGATATATTCCAAAGGATATATTCTCTGTTGATTAATAACGCTTAGAATAGTTTTTTCAATAGTTTTTTCGGAATTAAAGCTTGGTGTGATAACTGATATTTTAGGTTGCATCCTTTTTGATAGAGTTATTTGAATTTAGATTTTAGATTTTGGATTTTAGATTGTAAGTTGATTGATAGCTGGTAACTGTTCACTACTGACTGTTCACTGCTCACTGTTAACTGATAACTGTTAACTGGTTACTGTTCAACTGACATTGCTAAAATACTGACGAAAAGTAAAGGAGCAAGCCCTTGAAATCCGCTATGTAAGAATAAACAAAAGAATAAATAGGGGAAGATAAACTTATAATTTTGTGGAGTATAGTACCCACCGACTATTTTTACAATAGCGCAGAAGTAAAGAATTCCTAATGGAATGCCGATGTAAGCAATGACTTCTAATAATGAATTATGAATTAAGGAACCAACGCTTTTAAATACTTCATCGTATTTACCTGCATAACCTTTCAATGCTAAAGTCCAATCATTGTAATAGGATGTAATTAAAAAACGGTTGGCTTCAAATCTGGCTAAATTTGACGTATCGTTAAAAGAAAATAAGCGGTTTGCACTTGTATCGTATGCGTAACCTATTTCAACAAACTTTAAAAAATATTCTCCTATTAAAAATCCGAAAAAATTTGATAATATAAAGAAAACAGTAAAATTTACTTGACTGGCTATTCTGATAAATTTATTTTCCCAGAAAATAAATATCAAATAAATTAGCAAGCTGAGAAAATAATTTCTACTCAAGAAAAAGACTGTGGAAACTAAGGCTAAAATAATACCTGGTTTAAATTTTGCTTTGCAAGAAAGGAAAAAGAATAATAACATAAATAAACCAGAGACATTCGGATCTCCATTACTTAAAGAAACTCTGGCGCTGCCATCAAACTCGACTCTTCGATATATTGCCATTTGATAAATTAAAGTTACGGTTGCTAGCCAGCATAATCCGATTAAATAGCTGCGTTTGATGCGTATTTGCGGACAGCCACTGAAACCTATAACCATTAAGCTGATTGGTAAACTATATCGGAATAGATGATATGTTGAAAAATTAATAAAGGTAACAATCAAAATTGAGCATACAAGTAAAATATCTATAATTAATAATTGAGTTTTATTGAAAAAAAGTTGTACTAATAGAACTATAGCCAGTAAAGGCAAAAATATTTTAGCGTGGGGAATTTCTACATTGTAAGGAAATAGATATAGGATTAGTACTGTATAAAAGATTAATGTATAAAAAAAATAATTGGTTTGTGGTTGTTGAATTTTTACGTTGATATTCACTTTATGCTTCCAGTAAATATAAAAAAAATTGGTAATTGGGAATTGGTAATTGGGAAGAGGGAATAGGGAATAGGGAACAGGGAATAGTAGGAAGAGATAAAAAAGTAATTATGTTAGTAATTAAGTTGATAAAAGTATAACTAAAAGGGAGCAACTTAAGTTTTTAATTTTGTAGTGCGAGCATCTTGCTCGCTCGGGAAGGCTAGCGAGCAAGAT
>JBARZF010000073.1:0-3077 GCA_049649675.1 Rivularia sp. (in: cyanobacteria)
TGATAATTCATCCTTTTTGATATGCTGCCACTCAAGTTCAATTGGGTTCATTTCTGAGCAGTACTTGGGTAAAAAGAATATATATAAGCCTTGTTTTTCCCATTTTGACCATAACTGTTGTACTTCTCGACATCGATGTATTGGTCCGTTATCTTGCACAATTACCCTACTACGCCCAGTTTTTTCGGCTTCAGCCGCTTCATATTCCATCATTTGAATATAAGATTTACGGTCAACACCACCAATCACCAAACCGTAAACAAAACTGATTAAAGGTTGAAGAAAACCAATAATACTTAATCTGCGACCACGACGCTTTGTTTGTTCTAAATGTTTTTGCTCGCCCTTGAAGTAATAACTATAGCTTGGTTCACTCCACATACAAAACCCAGACTCATCCAAATACTTCAAATCTATTTCTCCACAAGCCGCCGATAATTGCAGCATATCTAAGTCTGCTCGTTTTATTTCGCGAATTTTCGGGTCTTGTTTGTGTTTGTGGCTTTTTCTAGTTCTTTTCCAAATGACCCCCTTTTTTTGAGTACCCGACTTAATCTATCAGGACTCAGTTTCACATGGCGATCGCTTTCTAATTTTTCGGCTAGTTGATGACTGTTATATGTACGTGGCTCATTTCTCAGGCAATATAGCCAAAAACACAATATCGTCTTCAGTCCACTTCGGTTTTAAACCACGCCCTTTTGATTCCCAAAGCCCTTCAAATTCTAGTTTTCGCCATTTATGTAAAACTTCTCTAACTGTTTGTGCAGTCCAACGAAAATGATTTGCTATTTTTTCTACATACCACCCATGTGCATTTAATCTAATCACTTCTGCTCGGTATGCGGACTTTCTGCGGTACATCCGCAGTTTTTAAACTGACTAAACTTCGTTCTTGCTCAGAAGTGAGGAATACCCTTAAACGAGCGCCCATATAGAAGTTACCTAAATAGATGCATTATCCGTATTTACTTATCTTTACATAGTTTGGTTTATTTACGCCGACTTACTTAAGACTAACTGTATATTAATAGAGTTTTCCGGCGAACAAGATCGTGTTCATTTACTGGTAGATTAGCACCCGGATAATAATATCTCTGACTTTACATCTAGCCTAAAATCTGCTATTAGTAGGATTATTCGTAAAGAATTTAAAGAACATATTGATCGGTTTTATTGGAAGCCCGTCTTTTGGTCTAGTTCGTATTATGTGGCATCAAGTAGTGGTGCGCCAGTTGAAAAGCTAAAGCAATATATTAAAGAACAAGACGCACCAACGAAGTAAATAAAATACAAAGATTGGTTATTTCCACCGGAGCTGCAATAACCCGCTCTAATCCCTACCTTATGGGTACATTGAAGGTAGGGACTGCCGCGATGCGTTCAAATTAACTCGGATCGAAATCTTGCAGAAGGGACTTCTTATTGGTGGACAATTATTACTCTGTCCACTATTAATAGAAAATAGGGTTGGGGGGAACAGGGAATAGGGAATAGGGAATAGATACGATAACACCTTTAACCTACTCCTAACTCTCGATCTCTTTGCCAAATAACGTTAGGTACATCAAACGATAAATATCTGTGTTATCTACAGTAGTAGGTAACTCCGATGCATTTAAACCGTATGTTTTAGCAACAATCGAACCAGTAAAATCATTGAACCCTCCCCAGGCGATCGCAAAGGGATAATTATTTCCTTGTTTATCTGGTCCTGAAACAAAAGGTAGTGTAGCTGTACCATCTTTACCATCCCAGGGTGCGCCGTTGTCACCTTTTTCTGGTACGGGTTTATCTAAGGGAAATTTTTCGGTGGTGCCTCCAATTACTTCTAAGCCACCTGCATCGCTATCGGCAGCAGTAACTAATAATGTATTGGGATTTTTGTTATCGATAAATTCCATTGCTACACCAACCGCGTCATCGGCGCGTTTGATTGCTTCTATGCAGCCTTTAGCGTTGTTGTAATTACAAAAGTTGTCGCTTCCTTCTTCTTCTAAAACAATAAAAAAACCATTTGAATTTTGAGATACAATTTTTAAAGTTGCATCTAACATTTGCGAAACTGTCGGCGTGTCTGAAACGTATAAAGGTAAATTTTTCTCTTTTAAATCTTCTTCGGATTCATCGTTATAAGTATCTGTTGCAGCGAATATTCCCAATACTTTTTTAGTATCTGCGGGTAAATCTAAAAGTTCGTCACGGGTATAAACTACGGTATAGCCCTTTTTTTTGGCTTCTTCGATTAAATTCAATCCGTCTTCTCGCTGACTTTCTTCAGCTTTAGCATACCTTCCCGCAGTACCTTTAGGCAGATAAAATACTTCACCACCACCTAAAATTACATCGACACCAGATTCAACTATTTGCTTCGTAATTTCTGTAAACTCCCGGCGAGTCTTGGTTTTAGCGACAAATGCCCCCGTTCCCGGTTCGGGTATAATACCGGAATTGATAATTGCCGTGGCTTTACCTGCTTCTACAGCTTCTTCCATAATAGTTTGTGGTTTACCCGAAGCTGCAACTAAGGGTTGTCCGTTTTCATCCAAACCAAATGAGCCGTCATTTACTTTGACTCCCGTAGCGTGAATTACTGCACCTGCATTAGAAGTAGCAGTAAGTTGATTTTTCAAATGTCCTAGATAAACACCCGAATTTGACATCTTATCCCAATTAAGCCTACCATCCGGCCCATAATTAAGCATTCGCGCCGCACCCCAATGAGATGCACTCGTACCATCTGGATGGATAAATATTACGTTTCCTTGGTTGTTTTGAGCAGTAGTTTGATTGGATGTGGAGGTGTTACATCCAGCCAAAGCTACCATTACCAAAGCTGTTAAACCAATTATTTTTCTGTTAATTTGCAGCACGGTTTTTAAGATACTCTATATATCTGTTTCTAATTGAATCATGGCTTTTATGACGTTAAGCCTGCGCTAGATATAGCAATCTGTTTGGATTTTGTAAATGTCTTTTTAGGAGGTTTTTGGCTGTTGTGTAAACCAAATTACTTTTTGATTGAATGAAAACCTTACTAGACGCTAAGAATGCAGAGAGAGGAAAACTTATTTTAC
>JBARZF010000074.1:0-4540 GCA_049649675.1 Rivularia sp. (in: cyanobacteria)
AACAACTTATCTCACTATCATCTCTCGAAGGAATCAGATTATGAGCGGTATCGTAGGTGTTTGCTACCTAGACGGTCGTCCAATAGAACAACAAAATATAGCGCGGATGGTAGATACATTGGCGCATCGGGGACCTGATGGTGCAGACATCTGGGTAGATGGTTCTGTGGGTTTGGGACACCGGATGTTATGGACTACCCCGGAGTCTATATTAGAAAAACTCCCTTTAGTCAATCCTACTAAAGACATAGTTCTTACTTCTGATTGTCGCATAGATAATCGGGAAGAATTGATTGCTGCATTAGAGTTAAATAATCGTTCTAGTGAGAAGATCGCGGATAGCGAGTTGATTCTGGCAGCTTATGAGAAATGGGGAGAAAATTGTCCGGAACATTTGCTAGGTGATTTTGTCTTTGCCATTTGGGATAAGCGAAAGCAGACATTGTTTTGCGCTAGAGACCATATGGGCGTGAAACCATTTTATTATTATTACAAACCTGGTGAATTATTTGCTTTCGGTAGCGAGATAAAAGCGCTGTTGTGTTTGCAAGATGTACCGCAGAGACTCAATGAAGTTAGGGTTGGTGACTATCTAGCATCAAATTTTCAAGATAAAGTTAACACCTTTTATCAAGATATCTTGCGGCTCCCACCTGCTTGCTGTTTAACATTCAATCCCAAAGGAATAAAAATCTATTCCTATTGGTCTCTTGACCCAAAACGCGAATTGTGTTTAAATTCCGATCAAGAGTATGCAGAGGCATTACAGGAAATCTTTGCCGAAGCAGTAAAGTGCCGCTTGCGTAGTGCTTATCCTGTGGGTTCTCACCTCAGTGGTGGATTGGATTCTTCTTCTGTCACCTGCATGGCACGGAAAATTTTAGAAGAAAAGAATTCTAAGTTACACACTTTCTCTAATATCTTTGATAAAGTAAAGCAGTGTGACGAACGCCCTTATATTGAGTCTGTACTTGCTCAGGGCGGAATGATTCCTCACTACGTCCACGGCGATGAACTCGGACCTCTATCAGACTTAGAACGAATCTTTAAATATCACGATCAAGTCGTTTCTGCTCCTACTCATTTCCTAGTTTGGGGATTGAATAAAGCCGCTGCAAGGGAAGGAGTAAGAATTGTCTTAGATGGCTTTGATGGTGATAATACTCTGTCTCACGGCGAAGGTTATCTGATTGAACTAATCAGGAAACAACAGTGGTCAACTTTTGCTCAAGAAGCTAATGATTTGCAAAAACTTCTTGGTCTTTCACCACTCAAAACTCTTCGCTCTTACGGTTTTCCATATTTAGAAGAATTAGTTGGCAGTGGGAAATGGACAACTTTTGTTAAAGAAATTAATCAGATTTCCAAACATTTTGACATTTCACCTAAAAGACTTTTCTTAGATGGTGGATTTAAACCCTTGCTACCTGAGTCTGTAAAATCATCGGTTCGCTCGTTGCGTGGACATAAACAAAATACGAATGAATCTATTGCTAAACGCAACTTTGTTCGCCGCATTGGTTTAAAAAAGCGTATTCGAGCTTTAAATGCTTCTCGTTCGGCTCAACCGCTTACAGAAAGAGAAAGCCACTGGCGCAATCTTACTTCAGGTATATTAACCCAAGGGTTAGAGACATTAGATTCTTACGCTGCAGCTTTTTCCCAGGAAGCCCGTCATCCGTTTATGGATAAAAGATTGATTGAATTTTGTTTATCTCTACCTGGGGAACAAAAGCTGAATAAAGGGTGGTCTAGGCTGGTAATGCGCCGTGCGATGAAGGATATTCTGCCAGAAAAAGTTCGCAACCGTCGCACGAAAGCAAATATGTCCCCAAGTTTTCGACATGGATTGCTCAACCATGATATAGAGCTTCTAGAGCAAGTCATGCAAAATCATCAGAAGAGCATCGAGGGTTATGTAAATACAAAAGTATTATCTAACTCTTACGAACAATTACTTTCTGCTAGCCAAATGCAATATCCTCCAAGTTCAACAGGTATGTCGCCTTGGCAAGTAGCTATGTTTGCTCTTTGGTTGCATCACTCAAAGCTAAAGCAGTACTAACTGTCAAGCTTACATTATCTTTATTTCTTATTTCTTATATTTTCTCGATTCCTTATACGTACCATTATTAAAAATGGGTAGAATTATCCACTTAGGGTAACTACCCAGGAACACAAAACACAACACCCAATGGAGTTAAATCAATGAAAAAGTTCTACGAAGCACCAAAACTAATCAACCACGGTACCGTTAGCTCTATCACAGAAGCTAGTAGAAATGGTTCACCCGTTGATACTGTTTTTGGAGAAGACAGTTTACCTGTTGGTAACCTCACAGGTTCATTAGATGCTTGTACTTCTGGCGATCTAGTAGATTGCGGCAGATAATAACTGTTCAACTCAAAAGTAGAAAACGTTATCCTGAAGAAGTTACAGTTAATCGATGTTTTTCGACTGCAACTCGAATGTACATCAAGAATTTACCTCTAACAACTTCAGCATTACCGAACAAGTTCTAGTTTAATTTGATTGCAACAGTCAAACATTAAACAAGTGCATCTACCATCGAGAGTTCAAAGTCTGAGTCAATTAACACCTGATAAAAGACTTTGAACCTCGATACCCAACCAAGTAACGTCGATTTATTTGTAGGAATTTATTTGCTTGAGAAGTCAAAGTAAGCAATTGTTAATTCGACTGCAACTCGAATGTAAATCAAAAACTTACCTCTGACAACTTCAGCATTACCGAACAAGTTCTAATCTAATCTAACTCAAAGCTGATATTTTTACGAATTGATGCAAAATAAATATTTGCATCTACCGAAAAAATTTCCAAGTCAAAGTAAGCAATTGTTAATTCGGCTGGAACTCGAATGTAAATCAAAAACTTAACTCTGACAACTTCAGCATTACCGAACAAATTCTAATCTAACTCAAATCTCATGGTTTAATGAGTTGAGGCAAAACAAATAAGTAGTTACGTAAAATGAAATATATATTGCTATTACTTCCTTCCTTGCCATCACAATAAGTTGAAGTTTTCGGAATATATAAATATTTTTGCACTACCACTTACCTGCATCTACTAACAAGAGTTTAAAGCTTAAATCAATCAACTTTGAAAAAAGACTTTGAAACTCAAAATTCAAAAAAGCAACGCCAATTAATTTGTAGCAATTAATTTGCTAGCTGAAGTCAGAGTAAGCAATCGTATATTCGACTGGAACTCGAATGTACATCAAAAACTTACCTCTGACAACTTCAGCCTAACCCGACAAGTTCTAATCTATCATCAATATAGCATTAATTATTTGAGGTTTTGGTGTCATTAAACACCTCTTTGTCCTGCGTGGATTCTTTTGTGAGAGTTAATTAAATTTAGCTTTGAAATCCCATATTTAACACAAAAACAATTAATTTTATATAACAATTTATACTCACTTTTGACTTTTTAAGACAATATGTAATTTAGCGATCAATTAAATATGTTCACCTACTCTGCCTACAATCTTCGTATTCACTCTGAGATTTTCTTCCCCGAACTTATACCTTTTCAAGAGCACTCAAACCTAACAGAACAATTACCTGAAGTAATAATACAGCAACGTGAAATCAGTCGCTCGGAGATTGAAAATGCTGATGGCGGTAATCGTTTTTTTGGGCGTTTGGAAACAAATGAATTAGTTTTTAGCAAATTTTTCGTAGAATTTGGTCGCAAGATTGTGATTGAGCCTGCCCCTGGAATAGCAGACGATATAATTCGTCCGGGAATTCTTGGCCCTATATTTAGCTTAATGCTGCGGCAAAGAGGATTACTGACGATTCATGGGAGTTGTGTTTCGATTGATGGTGAAGCTGTTGCATTCATTGGTAATTCTGGATGGGGTAAGTCAACCTTGGCTAATGCCTTTTACAACCAAGGATATCCTCTGCTTACTGATGATGTAATGGCAATTCAAGTTAACGAAGCAAGCGAAAAACATCCGATTACTTTTCCTGCTTATCCTTGTGTAAAACTTTTACCCGATTCGGCTAATAGTTTAGGATACGATTTTGATAAATTAACTGTAATCAGCTCGGGATTGCCTAAGCGTCATAATCATCTTGCTAAAAAATTCGTGCAAAATCCTTTACCCGTTAAGCGAATATACGCACTGGAAAATATTGCAGCCCCTCATCATGAAGTACAAGCGCTTTCTTCTCAAGATGCACTTGTAGAATTAATTCGCCATTCCCGCGTTACCAATTTATTGACTACTCCAGAATTCGTCGGCGCTCATTTACATCAATGTACGCAACTTCTAAAAAAAGTTCCCCTTTATCGTTTAAGAAGACAGAAAGGGTTGGCTGCAATTCCCGATCTAATAAAACTTATAGAAGATGACGTTGCCAAAAGCACTCGTGTATTATCATATACCTAAAAAGAACTGATTCTAAGGTAATTTATGTACTTGTGAGAAATTAGCTACAGGTATTTTCCTAAAAAGCTAATTTCAAGCTTAATATTTTTTTCGTATAAATTAAAACTATCCCAA
>JBARZF010000075.1:0-2604 GCA_049649675.1 Rivularia sp. (in: cyanobacteria)
GCTTTTCACAATTTACCCACATAAAAGCGGGTAAATTGTTAAACTTGCAGAATTTTAGTTAGCGATTTACTCCATTAAATTTTTCGCTTCTATCCAAGACATCTGGTTATAAGGTAATCCGGATGCACTAGGGCGATTTACTTTTACTAGCAAATCACCCTTTGTATTTTTAGGCAAGGTAAATGGTGATTCATTGATTATAAAATCATTATCGATTGCTTCTAAAAACCACTCTTCAAAACCTTCTGGGAATTCATTCTCTTTTGAAATCTTCTCGGGTGCTTTCCATCTATACTTAATTGCCTTAACTAAAAAACCACTTGGATTTTTTACTTCATTCTTCAAGATGGCATATTTCAATGCATCTATTGATTCTAGAATAATAACTTCGGGATTTTCACGTATCAATTTTCTTAAAGTACTATTAATTTTAATTTTGAGTTCCTTTAGTTCAGCTTTTACTGAATCGGGAACAGGAATGGTTGGTCGTTTAACTTGGGTGACTTTATTCGTAGATTTTAGAGTATTACGGGCTAATTTATTCTTTAACTCAACGTTCTCCTGAGTTAATCTTTCTATTTCCATACTTAGTTTTTCATTCTGTTTTTGGAATATGTCAACAGTGCTTTCATGTTTTGAAAAAGTATTACGACTGCGACATTCTTCTAATTGCTCTTTCAAGTCACTGTTCTGGGCTTTAATTCTTTCAAGTTGTTCTTCTATTTCTTGATAATGGTACAACCTACCCGTCAAACCTTCAACTGCTCTACGCAATCCATCTCTCTGAGCCTCTAGTTTCTTAATTCGCTCCTTAAATTGTTTGGTAATTACCATCTTTGACTTGTCAGAAGCGGGCTGTGGGCTACTAGTTTTTTTTGTCTGGCTTTGTTGCTTTCTTAAATACTGAATTCGTTCCTTAATTTCTGGGTATTTATAGAGGTAACTGATAGATACACCTGCTTCTCTAGCAATATTACTAAAACTGAGACGTTTATTTTCTCTAATCATTTTACTAATTGCTTTCTCTGTATTCTCTAGAGCATTCTCTTTTTTCTGCTCTGCCACAGCTTTTAGTTTTTCAATTCGCTTTTCCTTGGTCATTATCCCTTTCCAAACCTTTAATAATCTCTTCTAAGTTTTTCTTAACTTGCTCATTCATCTCTATCTGACGTTTCCAACCGTTAGCTGTAGCCTTCTGAATCAATTTCTCAGTTTTTTCTAATTCTTCTTTATGGGTACCCAAAAACTCTCTTGTTGTACGGAAGTCACTACAGGTCAGACAAGCATTAGCATGAGGGCATGGACCTTTCAAAACTGGACGACCACAATAACCGTTGGGGAGTGCTTGAGCAAGCACACTCTTTTTGAACCACTGCATATCAACAGTTTCTAATTCTGGATGATGTGATTTTACTAACTCACCTGCAATATTAACTACTTTGCGATTTGAGGGTTCTGTCGTGAATGTAAGCATAGACCATCGTCATAGAAAATGATGTATGTCCTAAATAACGCTTGATTTGTTCTATTGGCACCCCATTGTTAATCATATCTGTTGCTTTCGTATGACGAAACTGATGGACTTTTTGTATCGGAAAAATTTGTCAAACAAGCATCTCGAATATTTTTATCTACGGCTAGCTTATACAAATAACCTCTAAATGTATTAGGACTTATTTCTTTTGGTAAAGGACTAAAATAATCAAGTTCTCTCTTGTTTAAATCTTTTTTCGGTATTTTATTTTGAAACCACGTGCATCCTTCTGTTTGACAAAATAATTTAGAGAATAAATTTCCTAAGTTTTCCCTTATGTATTGTTGTTGTTCTTGAATAACTGCTGCAATTTCTGGGCGAATTGGAACCGTATGCTCATCTTTTTGTTTAAATCGGTAATAATCAAGCCACCATGTCCCTTGTGCATCCTGACGGATACAATCAAACTTAAGATTACAAAGTTCTGATACTCTCATTCCTGACTCTCGAATAACTATAAGCATTCGTGCTATGGGTTTAGGTAAAGCATCAAGATTATAGTCAATTTGTTCTAAAACTTCTTTAGGAATATATCGAGGTAAGCGTTTGGTCTTTTGTGGATAATCCTCATCAAATATTAAAGGTTCTCTTGGAATATTTAAGCAATTAAACCTTACACAATGTTCTAAAAACTGACGCAAACAACTGATTTTTCTATGTCTTCCCGATGTACCTGATTTAAGCTCCATTAAATGGCTTAAATAATCTAGTACAACGTTTCGATTAAGATGGATTGGCTCTAACTGCGGATATCGTAATTCAAGAAAATTAGAAAAAGCTCGCAATGAAACCATTTTTTCACTAAGTGTACTCATTGCATCAATTGTTGAACGGTATTTTATCCAATTTTTTAATGTATTCTTTAACCAACTTTGACTAATATTTGCAAAGTTTATTGTGTAATGTCTATTAGCTGTATTTTGCTTAATACCCAAAACCCGCATATCCCAATAATCCATTTCGTACATTTGCTCCGCAGTAATGTTTTCTGGAAGCACATTAGAAGCAGATACAAATTCTGGATTTTCTTTAAATGTTTTCTCACAATTTATGCATTGATATCGTTGTTT
>JBARZF010000076.1:0-1609 GCA_049649675.1 Rivularia sp. (in: cyanobacteria)
AAGCAATTGCAAGAAAACCGTTATTCCGAAATAGTTAAGCCAGAGAAAAAAGCATATAAGGGTTCTTTTGAACAAATAGCCTTAGATGCAATGGAAAACAAAATTGGTATAGTTGCTAATTTATGCATGAAAGGAATTGCTCTTGAAAACGAGTGTATCTCAATTCCACAGAAGGAAGCTGAGAAATTTATCCAAGATATTTCCTGTGCAGCGGTAGAAATGCTAAAAGCCGAAAACCATCACACTCACCCAATTGAATACCCAGAAAATCTACGAACGCAAATAGTTGAATTAACACAATTGTGTCAACCAGAAACTCAAAATAAAACTGAAATAAATAAACTACCACAACACAATAAAAGTCTACCTCGAATCCCCGAATCAAAAATTGAACATATTTTAGAAAAAATTGGTAAATTTTATCACGATGTTGTAGGAACTTTAGGAGGACAGCTACAAATTGAAGTTGATAGAGGGAAAAGTGCTAATCGCTCCGACCCAAAAATAGTAAATGCCTGTAATAACATTATCAAAAGCTTTGATATTGCTCCGTGGGTTGAAGATAGAAATAATAATGAAATTTATACTAAAAAGACAATGAATGTCAAAGGTCACTCTGCTATTGATAAAATGGCGAGCCGAACTAATGAAGCATTCGCCCAAAGTGCAATCGTACCGCGTTCAACTCAACAGTTTCAAACCTTTTTTAAGGGAGTTGAATTTACACCCGCACAAAAACAAAAAGCAGTTAATATAAAGAAAATATACGATTCATTAATTCGTCGCGCAATTCAAATTAGTAAAGAAGTTAAACAAGCTCCGGGTTTAAAAATTGTCGCAACTAATCCTAAAGGTCTTCAAATAGAAATTGTTGGTTTATCTCAGAAAAAACATCCGAATATCTTTGATAACCGAAAACTTAATATTTCATTAATAGAAAATAAAAATCACTTCAATAAAGCTGACAATAAATGGATAGCTATAGCACCTGTACTCGACGAACACGGAAAACCAAAATTTAAAACCAACGGTCAACAACAGCGTAAGCACCTGGGGTATATTTCAGAAACTTCTTTAGAGCAATTTCAAGGTGGTATTAAACCATTCACCGAATTCAAAAATTTAACCAAAAAAATTGAACCTGGATTGACATCAAGTCAAGTTAGAGCAGCTTTCAAACAAGTAAAAGAATTCGCAACTAAAACTCGTGAAACTATTCCCGAATCAGAAAAAGAAGCAGTTGCATCTGCAATGTGGCAGATTTCAACAACGAGTAAAGATGATGCAAGATATGGATTTAACAAAACATCAGCTGCATTCGCTGTATTTGGAGAAGAAATAATTGGAAGATTAGAACAACTCCAATTTACCGAATTCGCTGTTGTGGGAACCCATAAACCCTGTAACGAACATTTGGGACGTAAATGGATAGGAGAAAAAGTTGAATGTGCTATCGAACAAGCACCTAACCCTGCAAACCCAACAGAAAATAAACGTTGGTTAGTAGCTGAAGATAAAAAATTAGGGGTATTTCGTAGCGAATCAGCACAGTTACCTATCGGTACTTCTTTTAGTGCAGAAATTACTTCTCCAACTAGCGCATCGGTTG
>JBARZF010000077.1:0-8612 GCA_049649675.1 Rivularia sp. (in: cyanobacteria)
TTCGCCAACACATTCCGGGGATTATACCAGCGACAAATCGCATTAATTCAAGACTACGGCGGACAATTAGAATTACTTTTCCGTCGTCATTACGAACGGGGAGATAGGTTAAGAGTTAACAGTGAGCAGTGAGCAGTGAGCAGTGAAGCGCGCAGCGTGACGCGGTAGCGTCATACAGTTATGAGTTAGGAGTTATGAGTTATGAGTTATGAGTTAATAGTTTAAATTTCTCCCCCTCTTCCTCCTCTTCCCCCTCTCCAATTACCAATTACCAATTACCAATTACCAATTACCAATTACCAAATAAATTATGAAACTACCAGAAGAACCAGATATTCCAGCTACTATTAATATTGTTCCGATGATTGATGTGATATTCGCTATTTTGGCGTTTTTCATTATGTCATCGTTATTTTTGACAAAATTAGAAGGATTACCAGTAAATTTACCCAAAGCCTCATCGGCACAACAGCAACAAGCAACAGAACCAATTGCGGTCACAATTGACGAATTGGGTACAATTAGCTTTAATAGACAACCCATAACCCTTGATAATTTGGATACTAAAATTAAAACTTTAGCCAGCGCAAATCAAGAGCGTTTAGTAATAGTTAATGCAGATGAAAAAGTAAGCCACGGAAAAGTAGTCGCCGTTATGGATAGATTGCGAGAAATACCTGGAGTTAGATTGGCGATCGCCACTGAAAAACCATAGAAAAATTTTCTATTACATTGAACTTTTGAACTAAAACTATGAAAAAGACTATTTGGGTAAACGAACAAATCGATCCCTCCGGCTTAATTTACGCTTGTATTGCCTGCTGCAACGAGTCTCAAGCAAAAGATTGCCACGAGTCTTTCAAAAATGACTTGAATGAAGTACAGTTGGCAGCCGGTTGGATAGCGCGAATGAGAACAGTAGAATCCTGGGATGAAGTTCCAGTTAATTCTTTAAAGCTAAATTAATATTGGGTTTTGGTTTGATTAATAAAATTATTAGTTGAGATAACGAATAGGGAGTAGGGAAAAAGGAACAGGGAAAACAGAGAAAAAAGTTTTAGTAATTAATTATTGATAATTGTATGTCCCTCCGGGACACGCTCCGCTAACATTGATAACTGATAATTGAAATTGATCGTAATTATCCCAGATTATAGTTACTATCTATATAAAGGATAAAAATTTGGAAAAACCCTATTTAATTAGTGAGCTATCCAAAAATTTTCTCTTTCAAAAAAGACTATAAAATCAACTTAGTCAGTGAAAGGGGAGAAGAAATTCAAATTTCAATTCATTCCCCTACTCGGTATATCCGCGAAAACTGCCAACGGATATTACCAGATTGGGACAACAAGTTAGAAATGTCGGTAGCAATCGTTTTACAACAATCTAAGTTTGCACTTACAGAAACTTCACCCGGAATAGAAGCTGAAAAACAACGTTTGCGAGCACAATTCATGAGGTTTGCTTGCGATGTCGCATTCGATTTAAGAGATAAACAATATCTCACAGACTTAATAGATCCCCGTACCGGCTATCCATTGCTATCTCGCCCCGGACAAATTCCCCACGACGACACCGCAGTTGTCAAAACATTGCTTAAATACCCAATGATTTGCAACAAATGCCGCGTATTAATTCACCCTAAATGGGGAACCGCAGTTTATCCAAGTATTTTAATTTCAGCAGCACCTAGAATCATCATTGCCCGAACAATTCAAAGCAACGCCATCTTACACGGATGGGAAATCAGTGAACAGTGAACAGTGAACAGTTATCAGTGAACAGTTATCAGTGAACAGTTATCAGTGAACAGTTAGGAGTTAGGAGTTAGGAGTGAAGAGTTAATAATTATTTGTCCACTTGTCCCCTTGTCCCACTATCTCACCATCTCCCCCTCTAACTCTTCTTCGGCTTCCGCACTGGCTTAGAATCAATGGGGCCGAGCATCCGATTAAGGGCGCGTAATTGTTCGGCTGTTCCCATGCTTATCATTACGTCACCTGTCATTAAAAGAGTGTCTGCTGTGGGGCCACCAATCAGTTCTCCACTAGCACGACGAATGGCAAGAACTAATGCTCCAGTTAGCGCTCGCAATCTTGCTTCTCCTAAAGTTTGACCGACAAAGGGACAAGAATTGTAGTCAATTAAGACTTCTTCCATGTAAAGTTCGCGACCTTTTCCTGATATTATTCCGTCTACGAAATCCATTATTTGGGGTCTTAAAGCAGCAGCAGCCATTCTTCTACCGCCGGTGATATACGGTGAGACTACTGCATCTGCACCGCCTCGCTGAAGTTTTTGTACCGCTTCTTCCGTACTGGCGCGGGCGATCGCCCGAATTCGCGGGTTAAGTGTTTTTGCGGAGAGTACTATATACAAATTTTCGGCATCGGATGGTAATGCTGCGACTATACAAGTAGCTCTATCTATTCTTACGAGCATCAAAGTTTCATCTAAAGTTGCATCACCTTGATATATTGTGTAACCTTCTTCTTGAGCTTTTTGTACGGTTTCTACTTCCGAATCAATAATTACAAAACTTACACCTTCTGCCTCAAATTCTTGAGCAATTTGACGACCTGTACGACTAAATCCGCAAATAATATAATGTCTAGATAATGATTCCATTGTGCGCCGCTGTTGTCTGAGTCGAATGCCTTCTTGAAAATATCCTTGAATTACAGCCTCTGTAAATCGATTAACAATATAACCAATGGTAACTATCCCCATTAAAATTAAGGCGATAGTAAATAATCTTCCTCGGCTTCCTAAAGGCTGAGTTTCTCCATAGCCAACGGTTGATAAAGTGATCACCGTCATATAAGCAGAATCTTCCCACTTCCAACCTTCTACAAACCTGTACCATAAAGTTCCCGTCAGCAACACGCCACAAAAGGACAGTGTTCCAATCATTAACTCTTGCTGGATGCGACGATATTTTTGCTCTAATATCGAAAAAACGGGTTTTTTCATCGCACTCCAAGTTTACAGACTGTCCGAGAATATAAATAAAATTACCAATAATATTTGATGTTCTTGTAATATTAGTTACTAATTATTGAAATATCAAGCCTAAGAAGATTTCAATTTCTCAACGGAATTAACTGTGAATAATGAATAGTAATCACCACACAAGAATGCATATTAGCATTATTTCTGCTGGATCTAAATGGCTGCTCATAACTAAAATTCTTAAAACATTGATAAATTACGCTTTAAACAATATTTTCCCCAGTAACCAATGGGAATAGCAATTATAGAAAATTTCATAAGAGCTTTAGTTGCTTTTTTTGGGCATTGCAGAACCAAGCCAAAATTCCACAAAGGAAAATAACGGGGGAGTAATTGGACTAATTAAATATTTGAATAAAAAATCTGCGATCGCAGTTTTGCGGGGACGGTTGAGAAAGAAGCTTGCAGCAACGATGGCGATACAAGCGATTATTGCGGTAATGTAGAAAAATGCTGTATAGCTGCCAGTGATACCTTTGGTAGCTGCAATGGTAAAAATACCTGATAAACCACCACTACCAAAGGAAGTAAACATCAAACCATAATTACTGGGATAATTATTTAATCCAAAAAACGATAAAGTTGCTGCGGGAGCTACAGCTAACCAAGCACCCAAGCACAACCAAAAGATGGAATAAGCAACAAGGAAATTAATTAATTGTCCTTGGCTCGTATTCCACATAATCACCGATGCCGTCAGAATCAATATATTGATTATAATAATGGTCAATTTGGGTTTTAAACGGTCATTTAACCAACCAAATAAAGGACGACCAATACCATTAAAAGTAGCAAATAAAGGAACTGCAAAACCTAATTGTTCTGGTTGAAGTCCGACAATTTCTTTTCCTACCTGTGCTGTAGTGGCAATTGCCGTAAGTCCCACAAAAGTACCGACACTATAACAAATCCATAACCCATAAAATGATTGGGTTTGTAGCATTGGTAAATCTGGTGGTAACTTGATGGTATTATTTTGAGAATGACTTTGAATATTACCCTGAATCTTATTCTGAGTGCTTGCTTCGGGATTATAGCCATCAGGTAGCCAGCGCTTGGGAGGCATTTTTAAAACTTGTGCGATCGCCAATATGATGAATGTAAATGTAATACCTAAAATCACAAAGGTATTTCTAATTCCAAATGCTTTGATTAAATTAATTGCTAGAGGAGCAGTTATCAAAGGGGAAAGCCCAAAACCAACAACCGTCATACCCACAGCGAAACCCTTACGTTCGGGAAACCAGCGAGCTGCAACCGCAAGGGGAACACCATAAACAATACCAACTCCAATACCCGCAACTACACCATAACTAATAATTAAAAAAGGTAAATTTGGAGCAATACTAGAAAGAAAATAACCAATTCCCACTATAATGCCACCAGTCGCGGTCATAATCCGGGGACTGAATCTATAAATATACATTCCGCTAATTGGCATTGCTAAGGTAAACATTATCCCCAGTACCATAAAAGGTAGTAAGATTGTTCCCGGTTTTGCTTGTAATGCGGTTTCAAAAGGGGTACTAAAAATACTCCAGGAATACACCGTTCCCAAACATAGTAAAACAATCAAACCAAGAGGAATAAAAAACCACCTTCCTGCTTCAGGTTTAAGTCCAAATAATTTTTCATTCTTGGGAAAATCAAAATACTTAATCTTATCCACGTTCTTACAACCTAAAATTAATAACGATAATCCTAAAAACTTGTCAAAGCTATATATTAAATTAGTTGCTGCAAGGCAAATTGCTAAACTAATTTTACAGTAGTCTTGGAAGATGTTTCCATGCAATCATAATTTATCAAAAATAACTCATCATTATAGCATCTTTGAGTTTTGTCACGGCCACAGTAATTCTTATAGTTACCATCGGCTATATATATTGTTGCTTTTCAAACTGTCTGTATCCAAGAAAATAATTTCCAAATGATTGGATAAATAGTACAATAAATTGTAAAAATTAAAATAAATGTGAGATGCCTCTTATATTCTCTTAGTCGATAATTCATGTTAAATTGTTAATATTATCTCTACATTACAAGTGTAAACAAAACATTATAATTGCATAATAAATAAGTAATAAAAGTGTATTAATTATTGTATTGATAGTTTATTTTGGATATTTTTCTGAGACTATAAGTAAAAATTTGACATACATAAATATGAAATAATCGAAATATCAAAAAATAGATAGATTGTTTCTTTGAAAATTAACTTTATTTTTATCTAAAACAAGATGAATAAATATAATTTCTCGACCATAGAAGAATATGAAATGACAGGTTTGGTTGATTACAGCGAGATAAAATCATTATCGGAAATATGGGAAATAGTCGCGAATAAATTTAGTGATGTTACTGCCTTAATTGACCCCCACAGTAAACCATCTACAACTCTAACCTATTCGCAACTGCATTACCAAATTCAACAATTTGCGGCGGTCATTCAAGCTTTGGGAATACCTGAAAATCCCCAGGAAAATATACCTCCAAGAGTTGCTCTATTTGCCGATAATAGTCATCGTTGGATGATAGCAGACCAAGGAATCATCATGGCTGGTGCGGCAGATGCGGTACGTTCTTCAGCCGCAGATAGGGAAGAATTATTATATATTTTGGAACATAGTGGCAGTATTGGTTTAGTTGTAGAAAATATCAAAACTCTGAATAAACTTGCGCCGGAAATATATAATTCATCAAATATATTATTACAGTGGATAGTTTTATTATCTGAAGAAGAAGCCAGCCAAAGCAAAAATATTCAAGATAGCCAAACAGATATAAGAATAATTAATTTTTCCCAATTAATTCAACTAGCAACTAATTTTAAATTCCAGCCCACCGAGAGCAATCCCCAGAAATTAGCGACATTAATGTACACATCTGGAACTACTGGAAAGCCTAAAGGTGTGATGCTAACCCACAGTAATTTAATCCATCAAATTAGTACTATCACTGCAATTATTCAACCGAATGTTGGCGATAAAACCCTAAGTATATTACCTACTTGGCATTGTTTTGGGCGAGTGGGGGAGTATTATACACTTTCTCAGGGATGTACCCAAATCTATACAAACCGTCGTTATTTAAAACAAGATTTGCAGGAATATAAACCCCACTATGTTATCGGAGTTCCCCGACTCTGGGAATCAATTTATGAGGGAATTCAAAAATCATTCCGCGATAAATCGCCACGAATGCAAAAATTAATTAATAATTTCCTCAAGGTGAGCGGGAGATATATCCAAGCTGTCCGTACTTGGAAAAAACTCGATTTAGAAAATTTAAATCCCACAACCGCAGAAATTATTAATGCTTGGAAAACTACCATATTACTAGCACCGTTACATTTTCTTGGTGAAAATATTGTTTATAAAAAAATCCAACAGGCTACGGGAGGTAATATAAAACAATTGATTTGTGGTGGTGGTTCCCTTGCAAAACATTTAGAAGAGTTTTTTGAAATTGCGGGGATTGAAATATTAGTTGGTTACGGACTTACAGAAACATCTCCCGTACTTTCCGCACGTCGATATTATCAAAATTTGCGAGGTAGTTCGGGTAAACCCATTCCTGGAACCCAAATAAAAATTGTGGATTTAGAAACCCGACAAACTCTACCTATAAATACACCGGGTTTGGTGATGGCAAGGGGAGAACAGCTAATGCAGGGGTATTATTTAAACCCCGAAGCTACTAGAAAAGCCATTGATTCCGAAGGATGGTTTGATACAGGTGATATTGGTTGGTTAACCACAGAAAATCAAGTAGTACTAACTGGTAGAGCAAAAGATACGATTGTCCTGACAAACGGGGAAAATATTGAACCGCAACCCATCGAAAATGCTTGTCTGCGAAGTCCCTACATCGACCAAATTATGATTGTGGGACAGGATAAAAAATCATTGGGTGCTTTAATTGTTCCCAATTTTGAGGCTTTAGAAGCTTGGTTGTTAAACCAAAATTCATCTATTACGAATTCTGACATAAATGCCAATTTAAATCATCAAATAATTCGCGACTTATTCCGAGAAGAATTAAATCGGGAGGTTCGCAATCGTCCTGGATACCGTCGAGATGATGAAATTATTGTTTTTGAATTAATCCCCGAATCTTTTAGCATCGAAAATGGTTTATTAACTCAAACATTAAAGGTTCGTCGTAATGTGGTAGTGGAGCGCTACCAGAATGCGATCGCAAATTTATTTTCGTAAATAACTAATCTAACTCATCAGGATTTACCCCTAACTCGCGCAATTTTTCAGCTAATTTCTCGGCTTTTGCTTGTGCTGCTTCTGTTTCTTGTTTAGCAACAATTACTTCTTCCTGAACAACAGTTAATTCTTCTTCAGGTACGGGAATCAATTCACCCGTGTTAGTAAACCATCGCAACCACAATCTTTCAATATTGCGAAATGAACCCTCCCATAATCCCAAACTTAATCCTAATTCCGGTATCGGTACAGTTCCTTGAGTAATATCTACCGCTTGATAATGTCCACCTACCAAATGAAAAGCTTGTATTTCGTTGGTATAGCGGCTAAATACTATATAGTAGGGAATTCGTAAAATTTGTTCGTAAACTTTCCACTTTGTAGGTGGTTTATTCGCTTTACTTTCGGTTTCTCCTAAATCTTCTTCTTCCGTACCAGGAGATAATAATTCAACTACAACCCCCATGATTTACTCCCTCTTGCCAAGTTACATAACTTAACCGTAAATCCCGATTTTCGTATAATCTTGGTACACCTACAGCACCAAACCAATCCGGACGCTTGTACCACTGCGGATGTCGAACATCATAATATAAATTGAGATCGGCAGCGCTGTAAACTTGTTCTGGATTCCAATTAACGGGAAGAAACGTTAAAAACAACAATAAAGGTTGTAAGAAGTGAAATTCGTCTGGCAAACCTGGTTCCTCTGGGTTCTCACTAGGTAAATCATACATCGTCGGTAGAGTTTCACTAGGAGGAAGCGGAGGTTTGAATTGAGGAATTGAAATCATTTTGAAAATGGGAATTGGGGATTGGGGATTGATTTTTGTAGAATTAATGCCTTCCTATTAGATTATCTTCTTTTATCAAAACACAAATATAGAAATTTATTTCTATAAGAATGATTATCACTATTACAAAAATGCTATTAATTGAGTTTTTTGGATAATTTATTCTTTGGAGTTGGTTACGGAAGGATGGATAACTGGTAATTTCAAAATAGAAAATAACGCTGTGCCATGGGTAAAACTGACGCAGGTTCGCAGGTTAATAGTTCACCATCTGCTCGAACCTCATATGTTTCGGGGTTTACTTCCATTTGGGGGGTAGCGTCATTAAGTTTCATATCTGCTTTACTTATGTTGCGGGTATTGCTAACAGCTACGGCAGGGGTTTTCAAATTAATTTGTTTGGGTATACCTGCATCTAATGCTACTTGAGAAATAAAAGTTAAAGAAGTTGCGGGAGTTGCGCCGCCAAAGCTACCAAACATAGGACGCATATACACTGGTTGGGGAGTAGGAATACTAGCATTAGCATCGCCCATTTGTGCCCAGGCGATCGCACCACCTTTAATGACAATTTCTGGTTTTACCC
>JBARZF010000078.1:0-3581 GCA_049649675.1 Rivularia sp. (in: cyanobacteria)
CCGAACGTATTAATAGAATAGCCAACTACATTCCACAATATTTTCCCCCAGACTTTACCGATTGGAAATATTATTTAGTAGATACACTTATCACTATAGCAATGGGAATTTGGGGAACTTTATTAGCCGCTATTGCAGCAATTCCTCTTTCAATTTTGGCATCAAATAATGTTTCCCCTATCTGGATAGTTCAACCAACGCGCCGGATTTTAGATGCAATGCGGGCAATTGACGAATTAGTATTTGCTCTGATATTTATAGTCGCCGTCGGTTTGGGGCCTTTTGCGGGGGTTTTAGCGTTATTTTTACATACTGCTGGAACTTTAGGTAAACTATTTTCCGAAGCAGTTGAAGCAATCGAACCCGCTCCCGTAGAAGGAATTCGCGCTACTGGTGCGAGTAAATTACAAGAAGTTATTTATGGCGTAATTCCTCAAGTTATTCCCTTGTGGACTTCCTTTACCCTGTATCGTTTTGAAGCCAATGTACGCTCCGCTTCAGTATTAGGAATTATTGGCGCTGGTGGTATTGGTTTTTCTTTATATCAAAGCTTTGGATCTTTTGAATATCAAAAAGTTTGTGCAATTTTAATTATTTTGATATTAGCAACAAGTATTATTGATTTTGTTTCGGCAAAAGTTAGGAATTGGTTGGTTTGATATTGATTTGTAATTAAGTTGCTGCGATCAGTGTTTAAATAGAGAAGATATTACTTACATCTTGCACCAGTTTCTGCAAACCCGGTTTCTAGTCGTGAGAACATTATTACGTTTTGAAATCGGCAATAAGCTTATGGAGAATGCTGCAATATGTGAAATTACAGACTTTATCGCAATGCTAAATCATTTGTGGGAAATTTATATATAATCTAGCGATTAAAAACCATTACTATACAAACAAAGTCTTTCAGCCTCAATCTCAAATCAAAGTTTAAGTCTAAGTTATTTGTCACATCTTAATTAGGATTGCGAGATTTATAATAATACTTATCTAAATCAAAATTTGGTGATAACTTATGCAGCAAGCAAGTAGCGAAGTACTAATTATAGAAGACGGACAAACCCCACCAGCACAAACTCAAACTCCACTCAGAAAGCCTCAGTGGTACGATACTTTTAGCTATATTGCTAACCCCGATAAATTTTGTCGTCACAATCTCGAAAAATACGGAGCAATTTTTAAAACTGGTGTTTTTGGGGGTACAACAATTTTTGTCGGTGATTCTAAAGCTATTCAGATGGTATTTAATGGCGATTCACAGTATACAGAAATTGCCTTACCACCTACCACAATGGATATGTTCGGCGAGTACAGTTTATTTCAACGTCCCGATTTACATCGTCAGCGTAAAAGTGCTTTGCAACCAGGTTTAAATGGACGTTTACTAGAAGCGTACATACCGCATATTCATAATGTAATTGAAAAGGGGTTACAAAAATGGAACACTCCGGGAAAAATTGCTATTTATCCAGAAGTTGAAAAAATCTGTTTTGATGTACTGACTCCTTTACTATGGGGAGTGACATTAGATGATAATAATCCGGAAAGTTTTGCTGGTTTATCTGTAAAAAGTAAAGCAGAAGTAAAAGCTTTATATAAAACTTATTTTGATGGTTTCTATGGTTTATTAAAATGGAAATCACCTTTAACAGCCTATGGCAGAGGAATCAAAGCACGTAAAAATTTAATAGAATTTATGCGTGCAGTTGTTAAGCGAAGAAAAGAACAAGAAATAAATCCTACATCTGATTTTTTAGCAATGATGCTAGCTAGTCAGCAGGAAAATCCAGAAGGTGTTTTTAGCGATGATTTGATAGAAAACCAATGTCTTTTACAGTTGTGGGCTTCTCACTACGAAATTTCTGGTTTACTTTCTTCCCTAATTTATCAATTAGGAAAACACCCACAGTTTTTTAATAAGTTACATCAAGAACAAGCTAAGTTATTCCAAGAAAAAGACAGCTTTTCGTCAGACAATCTTAAGAAAATGGAATTTCTCGAAGCAATCATTAAGGAAACTCTACGAACTTTACCACCTAGTTCTACCGCTAACCGTCGCCTTACCAAATCAGTAGTTGTGGATGGAATACTTTACAAAAAAGGTTGTACGATAATCGCCGAACCTCGACTGGCTCATATTATGAAAGAACATTTTTCAGAGCCAGATAAATTTGCTCCAGAACGCTTTTTAGCACCTCGCAATGAAGGTAAAATGTACGAATTTATTCCCTTTGGTGGAGGCGTACATGCTTGCTTAGGCGCACAAATGGCAATGGTAGTAACAAAGATTTTTGCTGTTAATTTATTGAGTAAATTTGATTGGCAATCAACTGGAGAAGCTTCGTTTGTACAGTTTCCCTTGAAAAAGATAAAAGATGATTATCAAATTAATTTGAAAGCTTATCAAATTTAATTAACAACAATAGCTCAATATCCAATGGTTCGTTACGGCATTATTTAAATGTTAGTTTTCAAATCAAAATCATTTGTGCCGTAACACATCCTACAATCTAATTGACAACAATAACTCAATCTTGAATGGTGCGTTACGGCATTATCAAAATGCTAACCTTGAAATAACATTAGCTCGTACCGTAACACACCCTACAATTAAATTGATAATTGATAATTGATAATTGTTCACTGTTAACTGTCAATTCCACCAATTACAAAAGCCGCCCAATAATAAGGATGATTGTACAGTTTTGTATCGGCTTCCATTTGACTAGTTCTATATAATTGCGTCGCTAATTGAGCTTTCATTCTCAATCCTTCGGGGGGAAGTTGATCCAACAGGCTTTCGTACCATTTTGTAAGTTCTCCTGCTGTCAATTCTTTCAACCATTCAACGGCTTCTGCTAAGGCAATTACTGGTGTTTGAGATTGCAATCTGCGATAAAACTCTATCATTACTAAAGCGTTGGCGGTTGATTCTACTCTCCACAATGTATTTACTACGTTACTGACTCCTTGACTTAATAAACCGCTGGTTAAACCGGCGTATTCTGTGGTGATTTTTTGCTTGTTTGCAGCAATTTCGCAGCCTGAAAGGGTAAATAAGTTGTAACGGTTGAGAGGTTTTGTACAAATTTCCTTAATCGTAATTTTGTCTTCCCCTGCTAATAATATTTCTGATGTTGAAGGATTTACTTTAATGTCGGATGCATAACCGTAAAAATTAAATATATTGTAGTTTCCTATTAGAGCATTTTCTACTTCCGATTTTGTTGCTTTTAATCCCTGAATGCGATGGGGATTATCAAACATTTGGCTGATAGCTAAAGCTCCTAATTTAGCTGATTTAAAGGGAGGATAATATGAAGTTTCGGGATGCTCTACAGAAAGTAGTTTTGGTGAGGATTTATTTGCTCCGTATTTTTTTTGCTGGAGATTTAATCCTATTTGCAGGCTGGGTAAATAGCTGATAGCAAATTTTGAGGAAAATAACCCGTGCAAGGGGAATCGATGTAAGTCGCGGTGGGGAATTAAAATCAGATTTGTGATTCCTTGAAGTTCCTGCTCGATGCTGCTGATACTCAGTATTTCTCTAAGCCTCGCCAGCCGCTGTTCCATATCCCTAC
>JBARZF010000079.1:0-20138 GCA_049649675.1 Rivularia sp. (in: cyanobacteria)
GTTCTGTTGCTTGTTGCTGTTGTGCCGATGATGCTTTAGGTAAATTTACTGACAATCCTTCTAATTTTGTTAAAAATAACGATGACATAATGAAAAACGCCAAAATAGCGAATATCACATCAATCATCGGAACGATATTAATAGTAGCTGGAATATCTGGTTCTTCTGGTAGTTTCATTTTATTTGGTAATTGGGAATTGGTAATTGGAAGAGGGGGAAGAGGGGGGAGAAATTTAAACTATTAACTCATAATTCATAACTCATAACTCCTAACTCATTTAATCCAAAATCTAAAATCCTTTAGCTCCTAACCTGTCTTCCCGTTCGTAATGACGACGGAAAAGTAATTCCAATTGTCCGCCGTATTCTTGAATTAATGCGATTTGTCGCTGGTATAATCCCCGGAATGTGTTGGCGAATAATAGTGTAAAGATAGCAACTATTAATCCTGCTGCTGTGGAAACTAATGCTTCGCTGATTCCACCTGTAACGTTGGTGGTTTGTGTACCTCCAACGTTACCGAGGTTGAGCGAAGCGAAAGAAGCAATTAATCCTAAAACGGTTCCTAAAAGTCCTAAGAGTGGTGAAAGAGAAATCACTGTGTCGAAGATGTTTTGAAAGCGTTTTAGTAAAGGTATTTCGGCTTGTGCTTCGCTTTCTAATGCTAGACGAAATTCTTCTGGGTTTGCTTCTTCTAATTCCAAAGCTGCTAAAAAGATCCGAGCAATGGGTAAATCAGTATTTTGCTTGAGTTTTTCCAAGGCACTAACAACGTCCGAACGACGATAAAGTTTAAGTACTTCTCCTACTATGCGGCTTTGACGACTGTTTATTTTGACCCAAAATCGGATGCGTTCGATAATTAGTGTCCCTACTAATATTGAGAAGAACAGCAATGGTATCATTACTATCCCACCCGAACTCAGTAGACTTGTAATTTGCATATGTTTGTCCACTCCTCAACAAAGCAAACTTAGACTACTAGAGTGCTTTTTACAATACCTTGCCCTCTACAAGATTTAAAATACATCTAAAATACATCGGCAGGATCGGCAGATTGTAACTTTCTTATTGCTGTTAACCCGGAAATTAAGCACATAGTTACTGTTAATAGAAATACCATAATACCTCTTTGAAGAGTCATATAAATAGGTAGCAGCGTCAGGAAAGCTGCAATGTCATATATTAGCCAAGATACTGCGAACGCTGGGATGTAGCCGCATATAGCTAAAATTAATGATTCTTGCATTAATACCCCTACTAAATAGCGATCGCGATATCCCATCGCTTTGAGGGTGGCATATTGCGGTAGATGGGTGGCGACATCGGAATACATAATTTGATACACCACCATAGTACCTACAAGAAAAGCGATAATTACACCAAAGCCAAATACAAAACCGATGGGTGTAGTTTTTGCCCAATAAGCTCTTTCTGCGGCTTCAAAAGCAGGTACTGTGAAAATTTTTACGTCTTTGGGTAAACCAGCTTGCAAGTTTTTACGAACTTGCTTAATATCAGCATCGCTTTTAAGTTTGACCAAACCAAGTTTAACTTGAGTCACAGAAGACTGAGGGAATAAATATAAATATGTTGTATCGCTGGTAATTACGTTGCCATACGCTGCAAAAGATGCACCTAAGTTAAACAAACCACGAACTCGAATTTTTAAGTTATTCAGTTCGGTTTCAACGTTTGATTGTTGTTGAAATAAAGTACCTATAGGACCAAATATTGGTAAGGATGTTTGGTCGAATAATACAGTGTTCGGCTTTTGTAATTCAGAAATATTTCGATTGACTTGGGCAGACTTAAATGCTGTGGTGCGTGGGTCGGTACCAAAAACCAAAATAGTCTGGCTATGAAGCGTGAGAGGGTTTTTCCACTTTCCAGAATTAATGTACAACGGACTTACCGATTCTACTCCTTCAAATCCTAAAACTTGATGTAAGCGTCGTCGAGGAAAATCTTTAACTGAATATATAGACTCAAAATAACGATTAACTATGACGATATCGGCATTTAGACTTTTGTGTGGTGCGGTTGAACTATCAAATAATGAAGCTTCAAAGCCCATTTGGGAGAACATTAAAATATTAGCGAAAGCAATACCAGCTACAGCAATTCCAAAACAGTTCTTTTCTTTCATCAACTGTTTCAGAGCTATGGGAGTTTTAGTAAAAATATGGCGAAGCATCTACTGCTGTCTCCTTATCAAGGCTCAGTCTTGCTCGGACAACTTTACAGAAGTTTCACAAAACTGCATTTCAACCACATAATATTTCGTTTAATCTTTAAAAACAGTTACTGGAAAGGTTTTCTTGATATTTCTATTTCGCTAATTTTGAATCAAGATAAGCCTAATTCTTGCCGCAATTCTGGGTTATATTCTGCCTTATCCCAGTTATTAACTACTTTGACCTGTTCTGATGTTACATTTATCGCATATCTAAGATTAGCGTTATTTAAGTCAGCATTATTCAAGTTAGTATTTTTGAAAATTGCCATAAACCTGATTTTCTATTGCCTACTCCCCTAATATTAAAGTGCTGTACTGAGAATCAAACCCAACATCTATAGTTATGAACCCAATTATTCAACTTCCCAATCACAAAACACCAGTAACAATTATCACGGGATTTCTCGGAAGTGGTAAAACTACTTTATTAAATCAAATTTTGACCAATCGCCAAAATTTAAAAATAGCTGTTTTAGTCAACGAATTTGGGAAAATTAATATTGATAGTCAGCTTTTAGTGTCTATGGATGAAGATATGATGCTACTCAGTAATGGCTGTATATGTTGTACCATTAATGCTAGTTTAATTGATGCTGTAAATAAAGTTTTAGAACGCGATAATATCGACTATATAGTTATAGAAACAACTGGTTTAGCCGAACCCGTACCTTTAATGATGACTTTTACCAGCAGTAATTTAAGGGATGTAACTCGTTTAGATTCTATTTTAACAGTTGTCGATGCAGAAAATTTCAATTCCAATGATTTTGAGAGTGAAATTGCTGTAGAACAAGTTATTTATGGCGATATTGTTTTATTAAACAAAATAGATTTAATCTCGTCAGCGCAACTTGAGGAAGTAGAAGAATATATTAATTCAATTAAAGTCGATGCTAAAATTATCCGTTGTGAATACGGGAAAGTTTCTTTACCTTTAATTTTAGATGTGGGTGAATCTAATTTGAAAACACTTTCACCTTCGTCTTTACAGCATAATATTAAATCATCTTCTATCAATCGGTTGCAAGAAGATAATTTTATGTCCGTTTGCTTCCAAAGCGATAAACCATTAAGTATAGAGAAGTTCAATAAATTTTTAGACGAACAATTACCGAAAACAGTATTTAGAGGAAAAGGAATTATTTGGTATCAAGGAAGTAAACTGCGACATATTTTTCAACTTAGCGGCAAACGCTGTAATTTTCAAAGAGATGAATGGACTACAAATCCATCTAATCAACTAGTTTTTATTGGACAAAATTTAGATACGGAAAAGATTATAAGTCAATTGGAAGAATGTGTTAGTTTTGAGCAGTAATTAAGGTTCGTAGTAAGGACTTTAGTCCTCTGATTAAGGACTGAAGTCCTTACTACGAACCTATTAAAAAGTAAAGGTAGTTCTAAGAGTACCAATTATCGCATCATCATTATTATTGTTGTTACCGGGTGCTGTTACCCAAATAACTCCTGGAGTAATGCTGATATTATCGTTAACCTTATGCTGATAAAATCCTTCGATGTGATAGGAAGTATCTGGATCTTCGTTTAAACCAGCAATGCTTGAATTTGTCACTTTAGGATTCATACCAAAAATCACTCCAGCCAAATTACCTTTTTTACCAAAGTCGGGTAATCCTAAAGTGACAGCCCAATTCCAGATATCCGCATCTCCACTTGAGCTAAAGCTACGAGTATTTGTGTAGCCTCCCCAGCCTCCTAATACCAAGTTGTCGCTTAAACCTAATGTTGCTTGAACGCCGTAAGAATCGCTCTCATAAGAGGTACCTAAATCTACACCTTGAGCATCTAATCCTTGATTATAAGCATTGATATAGGTCAAACCAACTTTAAAACGCTTGCTGGGTTCAAAGGTAAGCTGTGCTAAAGCTCCGTAGGGGCCGTTAAAGATACCGCTTCCTTCGCTGGGGTCGTTATTTTCACTAGCTAAATAACCTAAACTGAATGATAAACTCTTGCCTAATTCTTGGGTAATTCCCAATCCAGAACCATCCATTTGATAATAGATAGGGTTGCGAGTACCAAATTTAGATAAAGCACCACTTGCTCCATCTCCATCAAATTGGTTAACGGTATCTACCACGTCATCTGCCGCACCTGCATTGGCGATCGCGATGACATTAGTACTTTTAGTTAAGGGGAAACTATACCATAAGCCGTCTAAATAAGCATTGGTATCTTCATCACCAGCAAAAGCCAAACTAGCATCTTCGGTATCGGGAATATTATTAGCTTGGATGCGAGTATAGAGAGTATCTTTACCCGTGAAACTGGTAACAAAATTAATCCGCGCTCTTGTACCTAAAGTCGTGTTTTTGTTTGTGGAATTACCTTCAAAAACATCAGTTGCAGCGATAACAACTTCTCCCTCTAATTTGGTAGTTGTAGAAAACTGCGAAGCTTCGATTTGAGCGGTTTTCGCTTCAACTGCATCTACCCTACCGCGCAATGTTGCTAATTCAGAGGAAAATTCTGATTGCAATCTTTTGATAGTGCTTAAGTCTTCGCCACCTGCATTGCTGTTTCCAGCAGCTATTAGTTCATTAATTCTATCCAAACAAGCATTCAAACCCGCAGCAAATTCGTATCTTGTTAAAGCTCGATTACCGCGAAAAGTACTGTTTGGATATCCAGCAATACAGCCGTAACGCTCTACCAAAGACTGCAATGCTTGAAATGCCCAATCTGTAGGCTGTACGTCAGAAAATTGAGATACAGAAGTTACTTGTGCTAAATCTTCTTGAATATTTTCCGATGTAGCTGCTGTTTCTGCTGCAACTGATGTAGCGTTTAAAGCAGGTGCAACTAAAACAGATAGACTTACTAATAAAGTTTTCCAGATATTTTTCACTTCTCTCCTCACACAAAATTAAATCAAAATGGGATACGAAAAATAGCCAATGCTCGTGAGCATCGTGGCTGCTAGATATTCGAGACAAACACAAAGCGAATTATTAACTATTGGTAGCTTTTACCCTTCTCCACCTTCTCCACCTTCTTCGAGGGTAGTTGGTGCAAGCTCGCTACCTTCTCCACCTTCACCACCAACATCAGCACCACCACAAGCAGCAATACTTGCAGCCAAACCCAAAGCTAGAAACAAAGCAACAGATTTTGAATTCATTTCCAAACTTCCTCACAAAATTAACTAAGAGTTTTCGGCTTTATCAGTCAGTCACTATTACTAACATCACTTAGATGCGTCAATTTCTGACACGAAAGAGTGAAGTTGAAGCCATTACCTTGTCTTCGTGAGATAATTACAATACTGCTTTATTATTGAATATTGATTGCAATGCCTATGGTTACTTTTATAGTAGTAAAAGCTATATTGCAATTATCAACAGCACAGTGTTATTGCTATCTTCCTTTATAAAAACTATCTTTTATAGTAGAAACAGATATCAAAGTTGATAATAAATGCCATTAAGCTGAATAAGCAAGAAATACAGGCTACAAATAGATAATTAGTTTTTTTATTTTTCTTAATTAAATATAGCGGGATGATGCTCCCGAAAATCTTTCCTGACTGGGTTAGCAGCCCTCGGCTACGCTGTCTAATGTCGCAACATCGGGGAATGTTGCAGATGCACATATAGTATTATTCAATCTCCATCTTCTCTTTAAAGAGAATAGAGAAACTTTGTGAATATAGTTCATTAAAAAAAGCCCCTGGTAATTGGTGAAAGAGGATATCTAACCCAGAGGCTGTAACTAAATCTAAATATTTATAGATGATATAGATTATGCTTCAATACCCAAGCTATTACGAGCTTTAGTCAAAGCATCGACATACTTATAAGCAGCGTCAACAATTGCATCTCTCTGTTTGGCATTAATCGAACTATAAGGTTCTTCAGCAACTTGCCTTTGGGTGAAAAATGGTTCTACATTCAAATAGGCTCCTTAAGCTGACTCAACATTTTGCGCTATTTAACAAACGTCAGATAGTTTTCATTTCTGCTGATATTTACTTTTCACAATATTCTTGGTATAGTACACTTATTGAAAATAAATATCAAGTATCTTGATAAAATTTTTAATTAGCTCTCAGATGCTTATTTGTACTATCCTCGAAGGTTTTTGTCGCTTAACTTTTATTGCGCTCAGAAAAAAGTATCACTTTTATAGGATTAATAATTAAGTTTCACAAAATTTTATTAACGAATACTATTGAAATATTGCCACGTTCATAAAAAAGGTTTGTTTACTCATCGTTATCTTGTTCTGTAATATTAATAAGTTGATTTAAATTATGAGAATTAATTTTATAAGCTGTGCCAAAATCCATTATAAAAAGACCTTCGTAAGGAGTAAATTTTACAATATTAATATCTGGTAAGTTACGGAACATACAAACAATGTTTCCGAATCGTTTATCAAATTGATTGGCTATGTAGTCCCATTCTGTACTGTTTTTATCAAGATTGGTTGCATTACAAGAATACGTTAAACGACGACGGGCAAAAATTTGTTTACTTTTAGTTTCATCTTCAATTAACATCACGCTGGCTTTACCATTTGCTTGAAGATTATAAGTATGAATGGAAAGCTTACTCACAAAGATATAAATATTTTTAGCTTCATCTATAATAAATGGTGCGTAACTGACATTAGGAATACCCGTTTCGCTAACTGTTCCTAACATCACCGTTCTTACACTATTAATTAACAACGCATATGCTGAAGCAACTTTTTCTATTTTCATTCCTAATATATATAGTCCTACAAGTATCAATAAAAACCTTTAATTGTTAAGTAAATTGGCTAAATTCTGCTTATCCCCCAATAATTACAATCAGCAAGCAATTAATCGCTTCTATAAATCTTTACATCATACCTCATAACTTGTTGCAAATAATTATAAATAATTTTGGAAGTTTGGGATGTATTGCATAATACAGGCTTCTATCCGAGCGGGAAGCGAATAGGGGATTAAATATTATCCCAATCATCGAAACCTATTGAAGATAATTATCAAATAATCCCGAATGACTTATAATCATAGCTAATCAACACTCTTATGTTGCTCAAAACAATATTTATCAGTGCGATATTGGCCAGCATTTCTTCTAAGTGTTTTTTTCTGCGAGTAGAGTCATGAGGAGTAAAGCGCGTGGTTGAGTTAACAACGGTATCTAACGCTTACGGAAAGCTGACAAAAGTTGATTTCCGGAGTTGGGTTAAACCTACTTTTTCTCCAGAGCATGGTGTGTTGATTGTTTACTATGGCTCTTTTCTGACGTTTTGTCTGTGAACCAAGAATCCCCCGCATTCTATGCGTGGGGAGTGTCAAGGGAGCAGCTTTAGCTCAGACTTAGAATTATTGTATAAATTTTGCATTACTGTGTAGTTTTTTGCTTTACAAGCGGAACATCCTCTGATGGTTCAGATTAAGCAACGCAGTATTTGGAAACCTAGTACTCCATCAAGCCACAATTGCCGGGTGAGGGCAGGCAGGGGGAGCAGGGGAAGCAGAGGGAGCAGGGGAAGAAGAAACTTTTTATTTTCACGGTAAACTCTGCAAAGTTCGCGCTTGCGAACTACTCGATATGTAATAAGGCATTTTTTTCTGGACACTGGTAACGCGGGTTTACATTCGATTGTACTCGTTATACATTACAGAATAGTTGATAAATGTTATCGTTAACTATAGTTATTAAGTAAGGCTACAGAGAAATGATATAGAAGTTAATCATCAATTTATTAAACTACTATGGCGGTCGAACTAACTTTTGTTGATGCTTCTATAGTAATAATGACGTGCTTTTGAACGTTATGATGTACTACTTGTGCCTTTATGACTTAACTGCAAACAACTGATTGTTTTATTAGAGAAAAAGATAAAAAGATGCGACAAAAATTATTATTAACAGGATTGATTGCTTTTTTAACCATCTGCGCGGGGTGTACGCCCGGTAGCGATAATTCTAAAAGTCTTATTGTTTATTCCGGTAGAAACAAGAAGCTAGTTTCCCCCCTACTCGAACAAGCTTCCAAAGACTTGAACTTAGATATTAAAGTGCGTTACGGTAAAACCTCTGAGTTAACAATCGCGCTTTTAGAAGAAGGCGAAAATAGTAAAGTTGACGTATTCTTGGGGCAAGATGCGGGAGCTTTGGGGGCTTTAGAGCAACAGCAACGTACTCAAGCGATTCCGTCGGAGATACTTGAAGAAGTAGATTCTCGTTTTCGTTCACCTACGGGGAATTGGATCGGAGTTTCCGGACGCGCTCGCGTAGTTGACTACAATACCAAGTTAGTTAAAGTAAGCGAGTTGCCGAAAGATGTTTGGGAATTAACCCAACCAAAATGGCGCGGTAAAGTTGCTTGGGCACCGACAAATGGTTCGTTTCAGTCATTTGTTACGGGAATGCGGCTAATAGAAGGAGATGAAAAGACATTGGAATGGCTCAAAGCGATGAAAGCCAACGATGTCAAGAAATACGGAAACAATACGTCAATAGTCAAAGCTTTAGGAAGAGGTGAAGTTGAATTAGGATTGGTAAATCATTATTATCTACCTCGTTTTACAAAAGACGATTCAAACTTCCCCGTAGCACATCACTTCACCAATGGGGATGCAGGTGCAATGGTTAACGTTGCAGGGTTAGCAATACTTAAATCCACCGATCAACCAGAAGATGCTCAAGCATTTATCAAGTATATGGTGAGTCCGGCAGCGCAAAAATACTTCGCTTCCGAAACTAACGAATATCCTTTGGCAAAAGGAGTAGAAGCCGACAAATCCCTAGTACCTTTAGAAAAATTGAATCCTCCCAACATCGACTTATCCAAACTCGATAGCTTAGACGAAACTTTAAAGCTACTCGAAAAAGCAGGAGTCGTTTGATGCAGGGATTTTGGATTTTGGATTTTGGATTGAGAATTAGGAGTAGTGAGTTTCTCCTCATCTCCTCCGAACCCCATCTCCCCCGAACCCCCGAACCCCATCCCCCCAATTCCCCAATTCCCCAAAGCAGGAGTATCAAAAAAGTGTCAAAGGCGGCTCGCCCTCCCTTATTTCTAACTGTCGCGGCAGTGGTAGTAGCAATCGCTATTGCTTTACCGTTGTTTTATCTGGTGATTCGCGCGGCTTATGCTGGTGGGGAAGAGTTACTGCAACTATTTACCCGCCAACAAAATCTGGTTATTTTGTTTAATAGTATTGTGTTGATGGCGGCTGTAGCGCTATTATCGGCAATAATTTCTGTTCCTTTGGCATTTTTGACGGTGCGAACGGATTTACCAAAGCGACGTTTTTGGTTGATAGTAACTACATTACCTTTGGCTGTTCCCAGTTACGTTGGCAGTTTTGCGTTGATTGGAGCTTTTGCACCGAGGGGTAGTTTTCTGCAACTTTTACTAGCACCTTTGGGTGTAGAAGAATTACCTTCTATTTATGGTTGGTTTGGGGCAATTTTGGCGTTAACTTTGTTTACCTATCCCTATATGCTATTAAGTCTGCGATCGGCGTTGCAAGGATTAGATCCTTCCTTAGAAGAAGCTGCTCGCAGCATGGGTTACAACGGTAGAGATACTTTTATCAAAGTAGTTCTACCACAATTGTATCCATCATTAATCGCCGGGGGATTGTTAGTAGCTTTGTACGCTTTGCGAGACTTTGGTACTCCTTCGTTAATGCAGTTTGATGCCTTTACCCAGGCAATTTATATCCAATATCAAGCCAGCTTCAACCGCGATGCAGCTGCGGCTTTATCTTTGGTGTTGGTAACAATAGTCATGTTTATCCTGTGGCTGGAATATCGAATGCGTTCCCGTGCTGCTTATTATACTCGCGGTACCTCATCATTTCGTCCGGGGAAACTGGTTAAATTAGGAAAATGGAAGTTACCAGCTTTGATTTTTTGCGCGGTAATTACTTTTTTGGGTGTGGTGCTACCTGTAATCACCATAGTATTTTGGTTAATTCAAGGATTATTAACTGAATACGAATTTGTTGATTTACTAAAGCCAACCATTAATTCAATTACCGCAGCCGGTTTAGCAGCAATTGTCACGACTTTATTTGCTTTACCAATTGCGATATTATCAGTACGTTTTCCTTCTAAAATTATTGCTATAGTTGAACGTGCAACTTATATTTGTTTTGGCGTACCGGGAATAGTTGTAGCTCTATCATTAGTTTTTTTTGGTGCTAATTATTTACCATTTTTATATCAAACTTTACCGATGTTGATTTTTGCATATTTGATCTTATTTTTGCAGCAATCAATAGGAACCGTTCGTACTTCTTTACTACAAGTAAATCCTCAAATAGAAGAAGCAGCCCGTAGTTTAGGGAAATCATCCTGGCAGACTTTAAAACAAGTAACTTTACCTTTAGTAAGTCCGGGTATTTTAAGCGGTACCGTATTGGTGTTTCTTACAGCAATGAAAGAATTACCCGCCACCATGCTGCTATCACCAATCGGCTTTGATACTTTAGCGGTAGAAATTTGGAAAGCTACAGAAAATGTTGATTTTGCGGATGCAGCAGCAGCTTCGTTGATGATATTAATAGTATCAATGACTTCAACATTTTTTGTATTATCCCAAGAAAAAGTTAATCAAAAAGTATGATAAAAAATTCTCAAAGTTCTGCTTTTTTTACTGAAAACAACATGATGATTAATTCCGAACAATTAGATTAGTTTATTTAATATTGTAGCTATAAAACCAGTGTTATATCAAATCCGTTGGCATCGGAATTATATTTTTTTTAAACGCAGAGGAGGGCAGAGGGAAGCGCAAAGGAGCGCAGAGTTTTTTTTTGAACGTATTTTTTATCATTCCGATATCAGCGGAAAAGATATTACTTATAAAATAAAATTTATTACAAGTAATTTATGGGACCAATATTATGATTGATTATTTTTTTTTACTTCAATCCGACATGAAATTATTATTATAAACTAAGTCTTAAAAAACATCTATTTAAAAACTTACCAATTACCAATTACCAATTACCAATTCCTAAAACTCTAAAATGCAACCAGAAATTCTCAACTTACAAAATATCACTAAATTATTTGCAGAAAGTAAAATTCCTGCGGTAAATAATGTCTCTTTTACATTACAAGAAGGAGATATACTAGCTTTAGTAGGTCCTTCGGGTTGCGGTAAGACAACTCTGTTGCGAATAATTGGCGGTTTTGAATTTCCTCAAACTGGAAAAGTTCAAATTGGGGAACAGAAAGTTTGCTCTCCTACTGATTGGGTACCACCAGAGAAACGTGATATTGGCATTGTGTTTCAAGATTACGCACTTTTCCCACATCTAACGGTAGCGGAAAATGTTGCTTTTGGCTTAAAAAACTCGAATAAACATCAAATTAAACAACGGGTTTCGGAAGTTTTAAAATTGGTAAGCTTAGAAACTTTAGAAAAACGTTATCCTTACGAACTTTCCGGGGGGCAGCAGCAGCGAGTTGCTTTAGCCCGTGCTTTAGCACCCAAACCAAAATTAATGCTTTTGGACGAACCATTGTCTAATCTTGATATTCATATTAGATTACAGTTACGAGAAGAAATTCGAGATATTCTTAAACTTGCTGGAACTTCGGCCGTTTTTATTACTCACGATCAAGAAGAAGCTCTGGCGATCGCAGATGTAGTAGGGGTGATGCGTCAAGGGCACTTAGAACAAATAGGCTTACCGGAAGAAATTTATACCCATCCGGCATCCCGCTTTGTAGCGGAATTTGTTACTCAAGCCAACTTTTTACCAGCCCGTCGTCAAGGTAATGGTTGGGAAACTGAAATTGGTTGTTTTGAAATCAAAGAGAATCATAGCCAGGATACAGGGGAAATGATGATTCGCCAAGAAGATTTGATTTTAAAGCCAGATACAGATTCTCAGGTAAAGATTACCAAACGGCGATTTTTAGGAAGAGAATACCGTTATTGTTTGGAAACTCCTTCTGGTAGAGAAATTCATGCTAGAACAATGACCGATACAATAATACCCGAAGGAACATTTGTCAAAATATCAATAGCAGATGATGCTATGAAAATATTTTTGGATTGATAAATTTTACTTTTTATGAATTATTTTACTGAATTATTTTCTTCCCGGTAGAAGATTACCTTTTATAATTCTTCTATTGGGTTCTCTTTGGATTAGGGCTTATCGAGTCAGAATAATTAGTATTAGTTATTCTTGCAGTTGTCACGTTACCTCTCTCGGAAAATGAGCAGGGGAGCCTATTGGCAGTGTAGCATTGTAAATAATATTACATCTTCACAAGTTCCTCACAAGCTTCTTAGTAATATAAAGATATACCAAGGAGTTTTGGCAGAACCCAAGAAGCAAAAGACGAACCCATGCTGGGATTAAACTGAGATGCGCGACGTGAAAGTTGTGCGTAAAGACAGTAGTAATTCTTAAGTATAAGTATCGCAAATTGTTATTCTTTAGTTTTTGCTTCTACATAATATTGGGTATAGGTAAATAAGTGCAGCGGGGAAAAGTGCAAGATGGAAAAGTACGAAGTAACAATGCCAACACTACGCTTCGCTTTGTAGCCTGCGGCATGATAGTAAATTGCACATTTGAGATACTTTCTTCTCACAAACTGTATTAAAAAGTAGAGGTTATTGTTATGAAACTTAAAGGTAGATTAGTTTGTCTTGACAAGCTAGAATTCCGCGACGAAATCTATGTGATAAAAAGTAGGCTGAATCGTTGACATAGTGTCATTAATCCATAATCTGAAAATGCCAAATAAAAAAAATCAGGTAGCAAAGTTGACTCTTTGTTTAGTCAGCAGGAAAGAAAAATGATTGCTATAGCAAAGCGCTCGATCGCTTCGTCATACCCAAGGTATTCAAAAAATAAATATTAGGAAAATGTATGAGCAATATTTTATTAATTGATGAACATCCTGAAACCAGAAAGCTCTTAATCAAATGCTTGGAAACAGCAGGATTTGAGGTAATTATCACAGAAAATGCTCTTATTAATGTTCAATTAGCACATCAGAAATTGTCTACCACCCCCCGTAAAAAATCAATTACTCAGAAGTCCATATTTCCATCTATTGCCCGACTGAGTGAAGTTTTCAAGTTCATTGAATTTAATTATCATCAAAGTATTAGACTAAAAGAAGTAGCTCAAGCAGTTGGTTATTCCTCAGCTTATTTAACCGACTTAGTGCGAAGACTGACCGGGAAAACAGTGAATAATTGGATTATTGAGCGTCGGATAGTGGAAGCAAGCACCTTGCTTTTAAAAACTAATGATTCTGTTGAGCAGATTGCTTTAGATGTAGGCTATCAAAATATCAATCATTTCTACTGTCAGTTTCGCGAGTACTATCAAAATACTCCCCGTGCTTGGGGAGAATTACAACGTTGTCACGAATACGGGGTGAAATGAGCAGTGATTCAGAAAGTTACGCTAAAGAATTAATAAGCTACTTTTAATAGAGCAATCGCCTCTGAAAAATCTGTACCAATTGAAGTCTCTGAAAAATAGGAGCCTCAAAGCCTTGCAATGTAGTTGCTAATTTCTGTACTAAATAGCCTATAGGTTAATTGATACTTTGAGCATGGCACTGGACACTGTGAACGAAGTACAAAAATATTGCTGTGTAGAGTGTTTATATAGTAATGGTTTCAGCCTTAGCGTAACTTTCTGTACCGTTGCTTATCTGACCCCAATACAAGTATTTTTAGTATCCCTATTTATCCTATTAACCTGATTAAAATCATAAAGTAGTGAGTAATTGTTTCGACAGCTGCTCACTGCTGCTTTTTTATAAAGGTTTTCACATTCAGATATTTTTCTCGATTAAAATAACTATAGCTTATATAGAGATAAATAAATTGCCACTACCTAAAAATAATTAACTGTCGCTTCTATGAGTACCGAAAAATAGTTAATTATCAAACCAATTAGGAAAGAATAGTATTGATATTAAGAAAGAACGAAGGGTTTAGCAAAAAAAATAAACCCAGTCTTTCCAAAAAAAACTCAAAACTCTATCAAAGGAAACAAAAAATGGCTAACATTACCTTAAATCAACCAAAAACCACTGAAACTGTAGAAGTCTTCGTTGCTAAAATAATTCAAAATCCAAAGCTTAAAGAACAATTTAAAACAGTAACTTCTCCCAAGGAAGCTGCTAATAAAGTTGTTGAAATGGCGGAAAAGCACGATTTATTTTTCACTAAAGTACAAGTATTAGAATGGTTTGACAGCGAGCAAATCAGAGTGTCCAATATGGCTGCGGAATTGGGAGAAAATGAATTAGAAGAAACAGCAGGAAGAATGGTAGTTGCTTGTAACACAACTACTCGTTGTGGAATGTGTTCACTCCTGTGGTGGAATGAGTTCGCTGTGGCTCAATAAAAATAGAATATTAGGCTATATAGCATTTCCCGACCTGGTGAAGTACAGTTTTAAATCTTTTAATATTTTTAGATAAAGGTTATAGAGAATTTAGATGTACCTCAGTTGTCTAGAAAATGCTATACAACAAGCCTAAAAAAGTTATAAAGAAAAAGTTTGGAGAAATAAATAATAACATTCCTTCAAACTTGTTTCTTCTCTTATATCTTGCACCAGATAATTTAGCATCATAAAAAATACGCTCGTATTTATCAGTATTCATAGTTGCCAGGGACTGAAAGTCTCTGTTTAAAAGCTTAAGTCTTCTTTTAGAGGACTTGAAAATACAAAAAATAACGTAATATTTATTACTCATTTTTGTAGGTATAGTCGTTTGTACGCAAAAATGCGAGATATAATTTACAGAAAAAATTATATATTCCTTCACTCAACGAGATGAAATTACAATGTCACACATTGAAATTACAGATATCATAGCTAAAGCCACTTTTCTTTCAGAATGTCTAAATAAACCTCTGGGTGATGCCGAGAACATTGAAGACAAAGACCAACTTGAGGCTAATAACCGCTTAAATCGTTGGTGTCAAGTGGTAGCTCAAGGAAACTGGAAAAAATTTCATAAACGCTTGCAATGGGATGAGTTAGATATTGATAAAGCACGTTCTATACTAACATCATCGCATATGAATATAACCCATATAATACCTCAATGGGCATTAACTTTAGAGGAAATTATTGAAAGTACTCAAGATCAAGCTGAAATTTGCAATTTGCAGATTAAATCTCCCATTTATGACGAAGAACCAATATTTTTTGAAGATTTATTTTTACCAATTATTAAAGTAGCACGAAAAAAATTATTAATATATCTAACTTCGTTAAATTTTTCATATTGTAATTCACTTTTAGAATTACTCTCCGAGTCAGCTTATTTAGCACTAGAACGTCGTTTACTATGCCAACTTATAAATATCAGCGAAAAAACATTAGAATTTGAATTCTCTCATTTTCGTCCATTTAAATATAATCTTTTAACCCTTTTGGGGACAGATGTAAATTTTTCATCTGACAAAACTCATTACCAAACATTTATACAACAAAATTTGCAAGATGGTTTACTAGCTTTTTTCCAAAAATATCCTGTTTTAGGTAGATTTATTGCTACTCAGGTTGGTTTTTGGGTAGAATCAACAGCAGAATTTTTGCAACGTCTTGAAAAAGATATCGTTGATATAAAGAAACTATTCCAACCACAGCAAGAGAACACAGACTTTGAACAAGAAGATGATTTATCTCAAACAAATTTATTAGGAAAAGTAGTTCAAATTAGTCAAAACTTATCCGACAGTCACAATCAGGGACGTTGTGTAATAGCACTGACATTTGAATCAGGATTAAAGCTAATTTACAAACCAAAAAATATGGGTCTGCAAGTTGCCTACAATGAGCTTTTAGATTGGTGTAATCAACGAAAAGTATTTTTACCCTTCAAGATACTGAAGGTACTTGACCATGAAAACTATGGTTGGATTGAATATGTCGAGCAAACACCTTGTATTTCCGAAGAATCTGCTCAACGCTTTTACAAGAGAGCAGGAATGCTACTGTGTCTTGTATACGCTTTAGGAGGAAACGATTGCCACTTAGAGAATTTAATTGCTAATGGTGAATATCCAGTATTAGTTGATGTGGAAACACTGTTGCATCCTAATGTAAAACAGGTAGAAAATGATGTAGAAAAACCAGATTTACCTCTAATTAGTCAACAACTTTTCGACACAGTACTTAATACTGGACTTCTGCCTTGTTGGGAGCTTAGTCAAGATAAACGTACTGCTTATGATATTGGTGGATTTGGGAGTCTTGATCAACAAGCATTGCTGTTGCGTATATCGCAATGGAAATATATCAATACAGATAAAATGCACCAACAGTATGAAAATAGAATTATGCCTGCCGAAAAAAATATTCCATTTTTAAAAGAAATACCTCTATCTCCGAACGATTATGTTGGGGAATTGGTTGAGGGTTTTCAGCAAATGTATAATTTTTTAATTAAGCAAAGACAAAATATTTTAGCAGATTCTGCTCCTTTAAGAAAACTGCAAGAACAACAAGTACGTTTTCTTTTTCGGAACACTAAAGTCTATGGAAATATCTTAAGAAAGACCTTTATACCAAAATTGCTACAAAGTGGAATTGATTGGAGTATTGAATTAGATATTTTAGCACGAGCTTTTTTGATAACTCAAAATAAACCCAAAGACTGGTCAATTTTGCATTCGGAAATAGCTCAAATGGAACAATTAGATATTCCTTACTTTGTTGCTTTTTCTAGTAGCGATGCTCTGAGTGTAAAACTAGACAAGCCAATTAAAAAATATTTTAAAGAAGCTAGCTACAAGCAAATTGTTTCCCGTTTACAAAGATTAAATGCAACTGATTTAAATTTGCAATTATCAATTATCCAAGGAACTTTTAGTGCGATGGTTGCTAAACTATCTGTAAGTGAGTATGCCGATGAAACAAAATTAACTTTAGCTTCCGTTGATGATTCAAATTACAAAACTCAAAATCAGTTACTCTTAAAAGCTCAAGATATTGCATCAGAAATTTGCTCTAATTCCATACAGATAGAAAACTCAGGTATCACCTGGCTTGGTTTTAGTTATCTTCCCAGCGTTAATCGTTTCCAACTCAAATTTTCCGATAAAGATTTTTACGAAGGTAATTGCGGCATAGCATTGTTTCTTGCAGCTTTAGATTATGTCAATAAAAAGAGTAAATATCGTGACATAATTTTAGAAGCATTGAAGTATACACGCAGAGTAGTACAAATTGACGATAGTGAATTAGCTCACAAATTTGTAAAGATAATAGGTATAGGAGGCGCCACCGGAATTGGTTCGATTATCTATTCCCTAGTGCGAATTAGTCATTTTCTCAAAGAACCAGAACTAGTAGAAGATGCCTTAAAATTTTCTGTTTTAATAACACCAGAAATAATAGGCACCGATAAACAATTGGATGTAATTGACGGAACCGCAGGAACAATTTTGGGACTATTAGCACTTTATCATGAAACAAGCGATATAACGGTGTTGGAGAAAGCAATCGCATGTGGTAAGCATTTATTGAACCATCAAATTAGCATCGATGGACTTCCCAAAACATGGAAAACCAAGCAGGATAAGGCACTTACAGGGTTCTCTCACGGCACTGCTGGTATTTCCTATGCTCTTTTACGTCTTTATGCAGTAACCGATGATGTTGTCTATCTAGAGGCAGCTAAGGAGGGAATTGCATATGAAAATAAACTCTTCTCGTCCGAATCTAAAAATTGGCCTGACTTACGCTCTATAGCTCTAAAAAATGGACAACCTGGATTCCCAATTAGCTGGTGTCATGGAAGTGTTGGAATTGCTTTAGCCCGTTTAGGGGGAATATCAACTTTAGCAACAGATGAAATTTATCAAAACATTGAAATCGCATTACAAACTATTGAAAAATCCACTTTACACTCTGTAGACCATCTTTGTTGTGGAAATTTGGGTCAATGTGAAGCACTTTTAGTTGCAGCTCAAAAACTTTCTCGTCCTGAATTGTATAAAATGGCGCAACAGAAAATAGCTTGGGTAATAGATAGAGCGGAAAAAAACAGAGGATATCAGCTTTTTGCTAACCTACCAACACAAGTATTAAACCCTGGTTTTTTTCAAGGAACTCCTGGTATTGGCTATGAATTACTACGATTGGCATACCCAGAAGCACTACCCTCAGTATTACTATGGGAATAAATTCTCTTCATTAATCAGTAAGAGCTAATTCGTAGGAATGGTATTTCACCTCAAGTATAATTATTGGACGGAAATTATGAAAAAAGGATGGGTTAAAAAGCAAATGCCCAAACCGAAGTAACGGTTAAAGCCCGAAAAGGGATGGAGTAACGTCCGGGATACGCAGACGTAACCCGCAATGTGCATAAAGCTAGGGCTTCGCAAACCTTGTCACAATTCCTCTATAAAAAATGGGGCGGGCATCACTGCTCACCTTGATATATGATTTAGGTGCTTCGCCCTATGATTTTTGGTCAATCCTTCAATAATAAATAGTAAAGCTCGCCTTGATTGACAATGGCACCAGCGCGATCGCCTGCTTCTTTGCCGACACCGATATAGTAATCAACTCTACCTGGACTTTTAATTGCACCTCCTGTATCTTGATCGAGAACATAGCGGCTTACCAGACGCTGTTCAATTTTGCCTCGATCAATAAATGGAAAAGGTGCGCGAATTATTGCTAATGCACCGGGAGGCATTAAGGATTTATCTGTAGCAATCGATCTTTCTGGAGTAACTGGAACATTCAGGCTGCCGATTGCGGCAGCATCTTTGGTATCTTTAAAGAAGATAAAGCGGGGGTTTCTAGGTAAATATTCATTTTGGCTTTCGGGATTTTCTTCTAGGTAATTAATAACTTTTTCTAGAGTGATTCCTTCTTGTTCCAATTTCCCATCTTTAATTAATTCTTTCCCTAAACTGACATACTCGTGGTCGGTATTTCCTGCATAGTTAATTGAAGTAGTAGTACCATCTGGAAAATTTAATACCGCAGAACCTTGAACTTGGGCAAGAAAAGCATCCATGCGGGATTTTAACCAAAATAATTTATTACCTTTAAGTTTACCTTTTTCTGCTTGTAAAGCGTCTGCACCTTCCAATTCTAAACGAGTGGGATGGGGTTTACTCCAAGTTTTAAAATCGTCTGGTAAGCGATAGACGGGATAGCGGTAAACTGAAGTTGGTTGGCGACTTGCTTGGTAAATTGGTTTGTAATAACCAGTGAATAAAATAGTACCTTGATTGTCCGAACCAATAGATTTATAAAATACAAATTCTTTGTTAACAGCAGCCTGTAATTCTTCAGGTTTTTGAGAATTAACAACTAATTCACGAAATCTATTCAGGCTTTTTTCAACTCTTTCTCGGGTAATTTCGGGAACAGTATATTTTTCATAAGTCGAAGAAGCTTCTGGAGTTTGCAAATAGCTTAAACTATAATCAATTGCTTTAAGTAAATTTTGTTTATCTCCAGCTTCACCCCAAATTTGATTGTCAAGAAAATATTTATCATCTTGTGGTGATGATTGTAATGATAGAGGTGCTGGAGTAGAAGTTGTTTGAGCTTCTGCGGTTGGTGAAGTTTGATCTTGGCTGATTTGTTGGCGATCGCCACAAGCTAGCAGGGGTAAACAGCAAAGATAAGTTGTAAGGATTAGCTTTGCTAACTTATTAGAATGCTGATGTTTAGATTGCATTATTTTTCTTTTTTTGGTTTAAATTTTAATCTATCTTTCGGTTTAGAACCTAGAAGTTGCCAGTATGAGTTAATAATATTAGATAAAAATTATAACCAGTTTTTTTTAATAGCATCAATTTTATTAGTAAAATCCTCCTAATCGGGAGCATCCCTGCGGGTGTAAATTTATTTTTTGTAGTGCGAGCATCTTGCTCGCTTGATATACAT
>JBARZF010000080.1:0-2837 GCA_049649675.1 Rivularia sp. (in: cyanobacteria)
ACCATGATTTTATTCTCCTTTTAAATCCAATTATGAGATTTATTGAAACAAGATATTTTAATGCGATATGAGTTGATATATCTTGAATGCTGTCTCAATAAATCATTACTTTATGAAGTTAAATCATGTTTATCTCATACCACCACAGTAGAAATGCTTGAAATCATTGTTTTGATACTATTTAAGTTATAATACTGATTTTTTAGCAAATAACTTGATTTAAACTTGATACAAGATACATCTGATATATTGTTTTACTGAAGCTTATTTAAAAGTAATAGCAATGATTTCTCCATCCGCACTTAAACAGTAATATATTCACATGGAAAAACCCTTTAGGCTTGCCATGTCAAATGGACTAACGGCATCTGCGATTCGAGTTGAGTCTGCAAAGGACTTATCCAACGCTATGGACGAACTAGGTTTTGACAATCCGCGTCCCACCCTCGTAATTTTGGGTGGTGCGGGTAAAATGAGCGAAACCGATTTAAGCCGTTTGCGATCGCTATTTGTCAATGTGCTGGCTCCGGTAGTTGAGAAACTAGGAGCATCTGTTGTAGATGGTGGTACAGATTTTGGAGTAATGCAGATGATTGGGCAAGCTCGTACCCAGATATCGGCGCAATTTGCCTTAATCGGTGTAACTCCAGTAGGGAAGGTGGCTCTTCCAAATCAACCCCCACCAGAAGAAGTATCAGCATTGGAACCAAACCACAGTCATTTTGTGTTTATTCCTGGCTCTGACTGGGGTGATGAATCACCTTGGTTGGCTAGCGTGGCTACTGCAATAGCCAAAGGAGCGCCATCTGTAGCAGTTTTAGTTAATGGTGGAGAAATTTCCAGGAAAGATGTATCAGAAAGCCACAAAGCTAATCGAACCGTGCTGGCTGTAGATGGGAGCGGACGTTTAGCCGATACATTGAGTGATGCTCTACATGGGGAAAATACTGATGAGGGCGCGAAAGAATTAGTTGCTTCTGGCTTGGTGCAAATACTTGACTTCAAAGAGAATTTTGATAGTCTGACTCATTTGATTAAGTCGTATTTAATTAGGGAATAGGGAATGGGGAATGGGGAATGGGGAATTAGGAATTGGGCACATTAGAGCTTTTCCCTTCCCCTTTCCCTGCGGAGCGGAGAGGGGTGTCCGTCGGACGGGGTGAGGTTCCTGCTTTCTTCTGGAGGCAGAGCCTCCAAATCCTAGTTCCCAGGTTGAACCTGGAAACTAGATCTATTTACTATATTTTAACGAGATTTTTTCAGCCCAAAAACCATAAACATTCTACCCAATTCCCTATTCCCTATTCCCCATTCCCAAATTATCCAAAAACAATCTAGAAAACCAAAAGGAATTAAACATGTCTATCTACGATAAAGCAAACAAGAAAAATCCACCATACAAACTTTTAGCTCTTGATGGTGGTGGTATTCGAGGGATGATTTCTCTTGAGGTTTTGGCTGAAATTGAATCGACTTTACGCTCAAGCTTGGGGGCTGACGATAAATTTGTCTTAGCCGATTACTTTGATTATGTTGCAGGTACGAGTACTGGTGCAATCATTGCAACTTGTATTTCCTGGGGTATGTCTGTAAAAGACATTCAAAAGTTTTATCGGCAAAGTGGCGAGAAGATGTTTGATAAAGCATTCATTCTCAACATTACTAGAACAATGCGCTATAAGTATGGAGATGAAAATCTCGCAGCGCAACTCAAACAAGTATTTGGAGAAGATACTACCTTCGGCAGCAAGGATTTGAAAACTCTGCTGATGGTGGTAATGCGTAATGTTAGCACAGATTCACCTTGGCCTCTTTCTAATAATCCTCGTGCCAAGTACAACCGGGAGCAACAGCCTGACTCTAATTTAAATCTTCCCCTTTGGCAGCTTGTTCGAGCCAGTACAGCCGCTCCTACCTTCTTTCCACCAGAACAAGTTCAGTTGGGTAACAATAAGTTTATCTTTGTTGATGGTGGTGTAACTCCCTATAATAATCCTGCTTTCCAACTGTTCCTAATGGCTACTCTTGAACCCTACAACCTCAAGTGGCCCGCAGGTGAAGATAAAATACTGTTGGTGTCGGTTGGTACTGGTACAACTCCTAATATCGATCCGGATTTAAAAGCTTCTCAAATGAACACTTTATACAATGCTCAGACTATTCCCGGCGCACTAATGCTTGCTAGCCAGCAGGAACAGGATTTTCTCTGCCGTGTTTTTGGTAAGTGTTTAATAGGCGATGCAATTGATGGAGAGGTAGGGGACTTGCTAGAAAGCAAAGGACCTCTAGAATCAAAGCTATTTACCTACTTGCGCTACGATGTGGAACTGACTCGTAAGGGACTAGATAATTTAGGTGGATTGGAAGATATAAATGTGAAGGATGTCCAGGAAATGGATTCAGTCCAACATATGGATAAATTAGAGCGCATCGGAAAGGCGATCGCCAAAAAAGTGAAGCCGGAACACTTTGAAAACTTTGTGGATGCTGAGGCTTCTTTAACTACAGTTAGTTAATCATGAAATAAGTATTTTTACATACTTTTGTTGGAAGCTCTGCCTCCAAACCCTTGCTCCCAGGTTGAACCTGGGAGCCAGTTCAATTAATACACAATATAAATTTTTTTCGGTATTTTTACATATAATAATATGACTAATTTTTTCCATGCTTTCATCTCCTACGGACGAGCAGACAGTAAAGAATTTGCCAAAAAACTTCAAACTAGCTTAAATAAACATGGATTCAATGTCTGGTTTGATTTTAATGACATTCCCCTGGGTGTTGATTTCCAAAATCAAATTGATGATGGTATCGAAAAAGCCGATAACTTCCTGTTT
>JBARZF010000081.1:0-25078 GCA_049649675.1 Rivularia sp. (in: cyanobacteria)
AATAGTCAACCTAGGGCATTGGGAGACTCTAAACGGACGTGGAGGGATGGTAAGACTCCGCAGGGTAGCACAACCCAATGAAGCGTCAAGGAATCCTCTCTCCTTAAGGAAGAGGAGGTATGTCAAATAAGTAGGGTCATTTGCCGGTAGACTTCCCCCTTGATATTTATAAGCGTAGGTTGGTTCTTCTGTCATTAATTAATATATTTATTGTTATAGAAGAAACAGATGTTTGTAATACTCGGGTAAGTTGATTTTGCTAAGTAGATTATTCGTAGTGGGAGCGTCTCGCTCCCTAGAGATAATTCGCTACGCTTTCCGGCTCGCACTAATAATTCGCTACGCTTTCCGGCTCGCACTACGAAAATCAATTAAAACCACTATATCTACGCTAACAAGCAATCATGTAAATACAAGCGATACAAATTACAGCGAGGTTCTATCTTGTTACCACGCCACCGCACTAATCCCATGCTGTGAAGTTTAAATGCTTCCTCCGAATCAATTCTCACGGGCTGTTTTTCTTCAACTACATTTCTCATCGCTGCTATTAGTTTGGCATCTTGATGTAAGTCATGACTAATTTTTAGTAGATGATTTCTATACAGTCCGGCTTCGGTAGCCGCTGTTTGCAAAAAATCATCGATTTTAACTGTTGGCTGGTTTTTAAGATTAGTAAATGCTTTATGCAAAAGATAGGGATGACCACCGACTATTGCTATAAAATTTTCGAGAGGAATACAATCTTTTTTGAATCCATATTGTTTGGCTAATTCTTGAACCTGCTCAATATTAAATTCGGGTAATTCAACTGGCAATCCAACATTAAAAGGCGATTGGTTGATATGTAAAGGAATATAAACTTCGGTTGAATGCACTACTATCAACCGCAATTTTTTCCACTCATCAATAAAATTCGCATCCTCATACCAAGAACGTAATAATCCGAAAAAATCCGCTGCGACTTCTTGATATTTAAAAACCCTATCTACGTTATCTAAACCTAAGACTAAGGGAGTATCTATATTAGCTAAAATATCATCTTCAAAGTAAGCGGTACAGTTATCATTGCTGCTAGAATCTGTATCCCAGAGATCGGCTACATGATTTTTCAGCTTTAATCGTCTGCTGATGCTGCTACACAACCAGCGCAACAATTTATCCAAGCTTTTAATAGTGCATTCATCTGCTTGCAGCAGGTTTAAATGTACTGTTTTATAACTCTGTTTTGTTGCTGAATCAAAAATCTTGTTCATCAAACAGGTTTTACCCATCTTCCAAGAAGCTTTGATCCGAATTAGTGCCCCTGGCTGCAAAATCTCTTGATAACATATCGATTCTACGGGAGGACGATTTATATAGTTATCGGTAATAATTAACGATTCTTCTTTACCAAAGTTATCTTGTAACAGTAAGTTTTCTTTGATATTAGAATTATCTTGCAAGCATCGTTTTAAGGCTTCCTTAAAATTATTTTTTTTAACTCGTTCTCCCAAAACTTCTGAAAGTAGTTTCCATAGTTTGGGAGCCACATCTTGACTGATGTAACTTAAAGTATAGTTATTTTCCTCAGCAATCCTACCATAATCCTGTTTGTGCCAAGCGCCTCGAATTATTGCCGTTTCAACATCACTCAGATTTCTCTGGATTCGAGGGTAAATAATATTATTTGCTATTTTCAAAGCTTCATCTAACGTGAATTCCATTTTTGGTAAATTTATTCACAAAGAAAACAGAAATTTATTTAGAGTAATGCATCTAAATAAATCCTCATAATTTACATATACCTCAATTTACCTGAAGATTCCTGAAAACATATTAAAACTTTAGATTGAAGCAGTCCACAATTTAACTCAAGTCGTAAGTCGATCGAATATGCAAACTTAAAGATGTAAGTCAAAGATTAACAAGTGTGAGTTCAAAAAAATGAAAAGAGTATTATTAACTACTACGATTGCTGCTTCTACTATTTTAGGTATTGTTATACCAGTAAATGCCGAATCTATCGCAAATAAAATGTCTACAAATGCGATTGCAGTATCAAACATAGAAGCTTTAAGTTCTTTGGATCAAAATCCGTTTGAAATAGCACAAAGATCTTCAAGAAAAAGAAAAGTACGTGTTGAACTAATCGATGTTTACTGTCGCGATACAGAAGATGTAACTGGGGCTGATGAATTTTACCTTGTGGGAGCAGTAGCAACAAACGAACGCAAACCATCTGTTGGGGAAATACTTACAAAACCAAGAAGTATTAATGACAAACAGCGCAAAAATTTTCGCACTTCCGAACGTGTGGTATTTGATAAGCAAGTACCAGTGAATGCCAAGTTACTAATTGGAATGAGAGCATTTGATGAAGATGCTGCCAAAGATTGGAAGAAGTATGGTCCAGCAACCGAAAAAATCTCTAATGGAGTGGCTGCTGCACTAAAACAAGTTCCAGATCCTAGAGCCGCTACAGCAGGTACAGTACTTCAAGCATCAGTTAAAGGGGTAGGCTTTTTAATGAGTCTTGATAAAGATGACAAACTCGGCGATTACAAACATGAATTCGATGTAAGCAAACTCCGCAAAGGCGAAAACATTATCGATTGGAGATTCAAAAAAGGAAAGAAATGTCCTTGGTACAGACTTGCTTGTAATTACTCTAATTGGGATTACACGATGCGCTACAAAGTTACTGTAGATTAACCGATTTCTCTCGTTGAGAAAGCCGTAGCCGTTTGATTATTCTGCAACCCGGTATCTAAAATATATCGGGTTTCTACTTTTTCATTTCTGTTCCTTCACAACGCCTTACCTTCATCATCTCCGCTAACAAAGTAAATAAAACAATCCCGCAAAAATCCGCAGCTAAATCGACTAAATCGAAGCTACGGTTGGGTGAAAATCTTTGCAAGCATTCTTCGATTAATACAAAAACGCTAATAATAATCGGCACTAAAGGTAGGGTAAAATTTAAAATACTTATTTTGCGTTTATTAAATGCTAAATGTCCTAAAAAAGCCGAAAACCCCATTAGACATCTCCGGAAAACATTTATATGGTTTCCTTCTTTACGCGCTTACCTAACCCCCCTACCCCCCTTCCCTGCGAGGGAAGGGGGAAAATTAAGCCTCTCTCCTTGTAGGAGAGAGGTTTGGAGAGAGGTTTTTTCATTTCCCGCAGATGTCTATTAATAGAAAATGTAAAATGGTGTCGTAATAAGGAAACTGCTTTATTTCATTGGGAATAATCTTTAGATAAGCCGATATAGATATTGATACAATTATTCCGATGTAAAACCAAAAGGCGATTACCTTCGGTAGAGCTTCGCTTAACGCCCAATTACGATTAGTCATTACAAATTATGTATATAAAACAAAAAAGCGTCTGTTAATAGCTTCAAGCATAACAAACGCTTTTACGTAAATACCGATTAAAGCAAGTAGTAAAATAATAAATATCTACCCAGGGTAAGCGCCAAGTTCGCGCAATTTTGCTTTCAACTGTTCCACTTCTGCTTCTGCTTGCTCGGCACGTTGCCAATTCAATCCAAAATCCCTGCATCCAAAATCCAAAATCGTTTTACCCTCCTTGCTGATTCGCTTGCTCTTGCAACCAAGAATCTACTGGTTGCCCATCTTTGCGCTTTAACTCAATTTCAACAACCATCACTTCTTTTGAACCGGGAGGTGCGGGTTTTTTGTGAAAAAGAATGTCATAATCAGCAGGATTTTGATTGCGCTCTTTCAACCAATCCTGCACTTTTGTTGTTGCAAAGAACGATTGCCCTTGCTCAAACATCGAGGTAATCTGCATTTGCAGGTTGTAAGGATTTAGTTTGCCCATTGTAAAGCCGCCTTTGTAAAGAAATTTTTCGTTTGGGTATTATCCCAGTTGTTTTTTATATAATAAATCTTGTACGGCAGGGAGTGCCGGAATCAACGCTTGAGGAGCTAGTTGCAAGACTAGGATAACACTGATTCTATAGATACTCAGTGTGCCCAAGAAGCTAAACCCTTGTGGTTTATGCACTTCACAATTTTTAAGGATGGGCAGGCTTTTGTCTGCCCCCTAATATTTTTAACTACTCTTCTATAACACTTGTAAAATATCAGTTTTATGGTGTTGTTTAATAAATAAATGGTGTTTTCACATGGTTGGAGACGGGGCGCAGTGCGGAGTTCTCTACAGCAGTTTTGTGTTTAATACAAAATATAGATATGAAATTTTATATGCCCGATTTCGTAAAAGGAACCGGGTTTTTTAATTGAAATAATGTTTTTATTTGATAAATTAATTTATCAAATAAAAACATAAATCATATTGCAAATAAACAATTAACAAATAAAACCTTGAAATTAGCGGATAAATTGTCTTAAGCACATAATACACACCTTTAACCTCTAAACTTTGACCTTTAACTTCTAAACTTAGACCTAAAATTATGTGGTTGTAAATTATTTTGTAGCTAGAGAATATTTTGCATAAAAGTTGTCCAAGATAACTCACAATAAAATAGAGCGAAATAAATTGTTTTGTTTAAGCAATTAAATTTTAGCTGCGCTCTTTTTTATGTATATGATATCAAAACTGTTCAAAAAAATACGAAACATTACCATTTCGGCGGTTGATTTTGTCAGTAAATTAACTATTACGAGAGTTAAAAAAATATCTCGTAGAACCAAAAAAGTGACTGCAATAACTTCTTTGGTAATGGTAATAATATTAGCTGGAAACTCGGTTTCGGCACAGTTAGCTCCATTCGGTCCACTTAGTTCAGTCAGCGTTCCCAGACCGGATAATATTAACAATTTCATTAAAGACAAAACATCTGCGATCGCGCTGGGTAAAACTCTGTTTTGGGATATGCAGGTAGGTAGCGATGGTGTCCAATCCTGTGCTAGCTGTCACTTTAACGCTGGTGCTGATAGTAGATCGAAGAATCAAATTCAGCCCGGTTCTAACAATAGTTTCGATATTGCAGGGGCACCCAACTATCAGTTACAGCCAGGGGATTTTCCATTTCACCAATTAGAAAACGTTGACGATCGTTCTTCTACGGTTCTCAGAAGTGTGGATGATGTTACAAGTTCTCAAGGTGTATTTAGGTCGAAGTTTGTTGATGTCGAACCCGGTAGCGCTGAAGACGTAACTACACCTCTGAACGATACAACTTTTAATGTTAATGGTGTAAATGTACGTAGGGTAACTAGACGGAATGCTCCCACTGTGATTAATGCAGTATTTAATTTCCGTAACTTGTACGATGGAAAAGCGCAAAATGTTTTTAACGGGGTGAATCCTGTTGGTTTGAGGGATAAAAGAGCTTTTGTTTTACAGGCTCCGACTAAAAGACAACTTAAAGATGTCAGAGTCAGAATTAAAAATGCTTCTCTAGCTTCCCAAGCTGTGGGGCCACCGTTAAATTCTTTTGAAATTGGTGCGGAAAATGATGAAGTAATTGCACCATTTAGAGTTAATCTCGACGAATCGGAAGAAGAAATCGAAGTACTCACTGAAGAAGGAGCGCTAATTGAAAAAGGTTCTGCGGTGGAAGGAGTATCTGCCGAAGAAAGCCTGGAATTAACCAAACAAAATAAACCAAATAGTCTCAAGATTCAACCGATAGAACAACCAAAGCGAAGAAGACGTTTTCAGCGATTTGGTAGAAAGCTGGGTAAAAAATTACTGGCTGTGACTCCTTTAAATAAACAGGTTGTAGCGAGCGATGATAGCGTTTTGGGTGCTTTGAGTAAATCTCCTACGGGTTTAAATAAGTCTTACGAACGCATGGTAAAAGATGCTTTTCGACGCAAGTGGTGGGATTCCAAATTAGCTATCAGAATTAATCCTAAAAACGGTAGACGCAGATTTATCCGTATACCCAAAAATCGACCCCTGAAAACTAACGAATATACTTTGATGGAGTATAACTTCGCATTGTTTTTCGGGTTAGCAATCCAGGAATACGAATCAACTTTGATTTCCGATCAAACACCATTCGATGAATTTCTGGCTGGTAATACAAGTGCTATGACTACAGAGCAAATCCAGGGATTCCAATTATTCCAACGAAATGGATGTATTGGCTGTCACGTTGGTACGGAATTAACTGCTGCTTCGGTTAGTAACGTTAACAGTAAAGGACGCATCGAACGCGATATATTTCCTCCCCAACCAGCAATAGATACTGGATTCTTTGCCATTGGTGTGAGACCATCTGGAGAGGATGTTGGGCTGGCTGGTAAAGATGAATTTGATAATTCATTTTCGGAAGCAACCCTAGCTTTGGAAGGTAAATTTAAACGACTTTTGGGTGAAGAACCACCTTTTGTTCCCAATTCGCCACAAGATATAGTTGCAAATGGTGCATTTAAAACACCAGGGCTTCGTAATGTAGAGTTAACTGCTCCATACTTCCACAATGGTGGACAATCGACCTTAGAGCAAGTAGTTGACTTTTATAAGCGAGGTGGTAACTTTGGTGGACTTCGGGAATTGAATTTGACTCAAGATGACAAAGACAAATTAGTTGCTTTCCTCAAAAGTCTTACCGACGAAAGAGTTCGCAATCAACAAGCACCTTTCGATCATCCACAGATATTTGTTCCTAACGGACATCCCAACGATGAAAATTCCGTAGTTGTGGATTCCGGTGCATCATCTAATGGTGTTCAACAAGCCCAAGATGATTTATTGGAAATACCTGCTGTGGGAAGAAATGGTGGTACTCCTTTAGCGGAGTTTTTGGAATAATAGAAACATCAAATTAAAAACAATATTGGAGAGGCAGAGCTTTATTGCTTTGTCTCTTTTTCTAGCTGTACGCTATATCAATTTAATTAGGGTTTGGCTAAAAAGTCTTTTGGTGAAGGTAGTTTCGGGGAATGGGGAGATTGGGAGATTGGGAGATTGGGAGATTGGGAGATTGGGAGAGGGGGAGATTGGGGGAGGCAGAGATTGGGAGATTGGGAGATTGGGAGACAAGGTGAAATTACAATTACAAATTAGTTATCAATAGGGAGCGAGACGCTCCCACTACCGCGATACGGCTCATAACAACTAACAACTAACAACTAACAACTAACAAATGCATAAATCAAAAAACTTGTCCGGTATGAAATAACAGAAGCGGCGAAACACCGCGAACGAAATTCAGACCGAACAAGGATAAAAAAATGCTTACTTCAACTTTACTAGATATGTGTGAAATGACCAACTTGCAACCTGGTAAAAAAATTACCATTCTAGGTGCAGGAATTGCGGGGTTGGTTGCAGCTTACGAATTAGAAAGTTTAGGTCATGAAGTCGATATTATTGAAGGTAGCCCCCGCGTCGGTGGAAGAGTTTGGACTCATCGCTTTGGTAAGGATAATAACGCACCTTACGCAGAGTTAGGAGCAATGCGAATTCCTAGCAGCCATCACCATACATTACATTATGTAAATGAATTGGGATTAAGCGATAAACTTTGTAAATTTATGACAGTATTTGAAGAACAAAATGCCTTTATTAATTTAGAAGGTAAAATCTTCAAAATGAAGGATGCTCCTCGTATTTTACAACAACGCTATCAAGGAATTTTTACAGATACTCGTTACAGCGAAACAACTCGTTTATTTGCTGCTTGGTTAAAAACTATTGTTGATACTATTTCTCCCGGCGATTTGCGCGAAGGTTTAGAAAATGACCTCAAATCTCATTTGATGGATGAATTAGAAAGATTGGATTTGGAACCTTATTTTAGAGAAGATAAAGAATCTATCGATTTACAATCTTTTATTCAAGAAAATCCCGGTTTTCGCGCTCGTTGCAGTAAGGCTTTAGATATGTTTTTTGAAGATATTGTAGTTGAAACTAGTAAGGATTTGTTACAGCTACAAGGTGGAATGGAGCAAATCATCGACCGTTTAGTAGAATCAATTAAGTCTCCTATTAAATGCAATCAAAAAGTAGTTGCTATTAGAAATTATCCCGAATTTACAGAAATTGACTATATAGAAAATGGCGAAAAATTCACCCGCCGCTGCGATTATGTCTTGTGTACAATTCCTTTTTCTGTAATGCGAAAAATGGAGCTAGCAGGATTTGACGAAAGAAAATTAAATTCTATTCAAGATACTTATTATTGTCCCGCGACAAAGGTTGCATTTCATACTAAAGAAGCATTTTGGCAAAAGCAAGGTATTCGCGGTGGTGCTTCTTTCAGCGGTGAAGGTGTGCGTCAAACATATTATCCTTCTGTTAAATTTACTCCCGATAGCGGTAGCGTCATGTTAGCTAGCTACACCATTGGTGATGATGCTGACAGAATGGGAAATATGCCGGAATCACAACGTCACAATTACGTTAAAGATGTTGTTGGTAAAGTTCACCCGGAATTGCAAGCAGAGAATATGGTTGTGGAAGCAGCTTCTATTGCTTGGGGTAATTACGAATGGAGCGCTGGCGGTTGTGCAGTACATTGGGAAGATGATGCTGCGAATACTTCTAATTATTTAGAAGCTGCTAGAAGACAACATCAATTGTTATTCGCTGGGGAACATTGTTCTAGATATCCAGCTTGGTTACAAGGTTCTATTGAATCTGCTTTGGAAGCCGTTTACGATATTGTTTCTGATAAGAGAAAGAATTATGTTAATACAACTTCTGTTAATCAAAGAGAAGGTGCTTACGTTTTACAAGCTGCTTAAATATAAGATTCTTCCCCAAGTAAAATAAACCCATATGGTTTTTAATATTTAAGCTGAACATTTTAAACATTTTGAATACGCTAAACTCTGCTTTTAAAGCGGTGTTTGGCGTAATTACTATTTATTTTGCTTAAGAAAATTGTAATGAAGGTAGTTTTTCCATGGTTATGTTGATTTTATTTACTTATTTGGGAAATATAAGAATCAAGAGTTTAATTTTCTTATAAATAATATAATGTCTGAACAGCCTACATTAAACACTTCAACTCGTCATCTAACGATTTTTTATACTTTATCCCTGGGTTTGGTGGCATGTTTGTCTATTTCGGGACAAGTAATGGTACAAGGAATGCTATCCCAGCAGGAGAAGAATTTAGAAGTTGTCAGTTTAATCGAAGAAAGGCAAACGCTGTGTCAGGAAGTTATCAAGTTTGTAGCGCTATTAAAATTAGAACCTGAAACTAGAAAAAATCCGCAACAGTTACAAAAACTTCGGCAGCTAGTAGTTGATTGGAAAGACTCCGGAGAACAACTTGCGATCGCAACTCAAAAAACACCCGGTTTTTCTCAAGCCCAAAAAGTTGCGCTACAAGATAAATTAGCCAAAATGAAACCTGCGGGTGTTGGGTTTAGGGAAGCCGCAGCTAAAATTGTCAGCGGAGGTGCTACTTTTGGCGACAGAGGGGCAAGATTATCTGGGAAATCGCCAATTACTCAGTTATTAGCAGAAGAACAAATTTTAATGCAAGGGTTGGAAGATGTTTCCAATTGGTATACAAAGGAAACTATTGCTGGGGTAAATCGACTTAAGCAAGTTGAACATGGTTTGTTGGGAATTACATTATTAGTATTGTTATTGGAAGGAATATTAGTATTTCGCCCAGCAGTTAATAAAATTCAGGATACTCTAGGAAAATTGGCACTAGAGCAAGCACAGTCAGAAAATTTGCTGTTGAATATTTTACCACAACCCATAGCTCAAAGACTGAAGAAATCTCAACTTAAGCAAAAAACAAAAACTAATAACATCATGATTGCCGATGGGTATAACGATGCTACGGTAATGTTTGCCGATCTTGTTGGGTTTACAAATTTATCAAGCCGTATTCCACCGCAACAATTAGTTGATTTACTCAATCAAATATTTTCCCGTTTCGATTTAATCGCAGAATCCTATAATTTAGAAAAAATCAAAACCATTGGTGATGCTTACATGGTAGTCGGTGGTTTACCCAATCCCTGTAAAGATCATGCAGCAGCTATAGCAAATATGGCAATTGATATGTTGGATGCGATCGCACAATTTAATTTGGATACTGGGGAAGAATTTCAAATTCGTATCGGTATTAATAGCGGAGCAGTGGTTGCGGGAGTAATCGGTATCAAAAAGTTTACTTACGACCTTTGGGGAGACACTGTAAATATTGCCAGCCGGATGGAATCTCATGGAATTCCCGGTCGAATTCATGTTAGTGAAGCTACCTACGAACTTCTGCAAGATCGCTTTTTATTTGAAGAAAGAGGAGTAACTTCTATTAAAGGTAAAGGTGAAATGGAAACCTATTGGCTCAAAGGTAAAAGTAATTCAGCAACGTAGATATTTTGATTAACCATAGAGACGCTGAGAGCGCAGAGGAAGAAAAGATGGCGTTGCTCCCCCCAGGTTCCCAATAGCATCATAGGCTAAATGTAATTATTTTTACTGTATATTTAAGTGTTAGTATCACTGGCAGGAGTGATACTAATCACTGAAAATACTTGTAAGTAAATCATATAATATGCTCGCTCGGTTCAAATTTACCATAACTACCTACCTCTGTTTCCCCTGCTATTTAAGGCTCTGCGATTTTTTACTTGGTAGTCTTCTGCCGGAAAGAGACTAGCATTTAAAATAAATTTCTCGTCAAAAGAAAGAATAAAAAAATAATTATCTAACTTTTTTGTTTTTTCCGGGTACTTAAATATACTTACGTAATATTACATGTAGGACGTAAAATATTACTCAAGGCATTTAATGAAACAGCTTGATCGTCAGTTAGACACAGAAAAAAATATTCTCACTCAGGTAAGCTTCAAGTTAAGTGACGATGTGCTTTACTCTGAGGTAGAAAACGAAGCAATTTTATTACATGTCTCAGGTGGTACTTACTATAACCTCAGTGAAACTAGTTTACCGTTTTGGGAAGCTTTGAAAAATCAACAGCCCCTACAACCAGTAGTTGAAAAAATTACTAATGAGTATGAAGTTGAACGAGAGCAAGTGCTGAAAGATTTGCAAGATTTTCTGCAAGAATTATCAAACCTCGGTCTGATTTATCAAAAATCAAATTAGGTAGATTTTGTCTGAGTTAGGACTATTTCCTGCAAATAACAAGATATTCTTTGCAGCACTCTTCGATGAGCTTATCTAATTAAAAAATATGAGTGGAATTTTATGCGCTTGGAACAGCCAGAAACCAACTCCTTGGCAAAGGATGCTCGATGACTTAACAATTTTGGGAAGAGATGGAAAAGGAGATTGGCTGAATACAGAAGTGGGTTTGAGTCTCGGACGTACTCAATTTTTTAATACTCCCGAATCCACTCAAGAAGCACCCGTAGTTGAGTATGAAGGTTGTACTCTGGTTTGGGATGGGCGTATAGATGATCGTGAATCTCTGTTAGCCAGTCGTTCTCATGTCACCGATGCTCAAATAATTATTGAAGCTTATCGTCGTTGGGGCGTTGATTGTTTAAAGCATTTAATAGGGGAGTTTGTTTTCATCCTCTGGGATGCTTCCAACGATCTATTGTTTGTCGGTTGCGATGTTTTGGGAGGACGAACTATCTCATACTATTGGGATGGACAGACTCTATTGCTTTCATCGCGAGCCTTGACACTATTGTTGCATCCCCAAGTAAGTAAGGAATTAGATGAGATTTATTTAGCTCATACTATTTGTAACTTATGGTCGCATCCTCCCGGTATTACAGCTTTTAAAGATATCAAGCGTTTGCGACCTGGTTTTGCTCTGATTCTCAAGTCGGGACAGTTGCAAGAGCGTCAAGTTACTAAATTATCGACTCCCAAGCGTTACGAGTTGCCGAAATCAGCAGAAATATATTACGAGCAGTTTTGGGATTTATTCAATCAAGCAACGAAAGACCGTTTACGTAGTCATCGTCCGGTTTGTACGACTATTAGCGGTGGTTTAGACTCTACTACGGTGACAGTTTCTTTGTTGAATCATTTACCGAAGATAGATGCTTTCTCAAACGTGACAACTATTTTCCCTGAATTCGATGAGCGCAAGCCGATTCAGTCTTTCTTAGAACGATATCCTCAAGTGAAATGGCATGATGTAAATTGCGATCGCGCTGTTGCTTTAACCGAACCTTGGGACAAATTACCAATACCAGACGATCCTATAATTTCTTGTACTATGCCGATGAATATCCAACTCATGGCAAAAATGCAGGAATTAGGGTTTGGAATGTTCTTCGGTGGGGATTTGGGAGATGAATTATTTGATGGCAATTTGGGTGAGTTAGCTTATTCAGGTTGTTGGAAAGATGTAATAGACAATCTCAAAACTGAAAAGAAGTGGTATTCACCACTGTGGAAGGAAATATTACTTCCTAAAATGCCAAAATTTATCCATAGTTTGTGGTTTAAAAGACAACAAAAATGGTGTAAGCGAATAGTTCCGTGGATTTTACCAAGTTATCTACAAAAACCATCAACTCAAGCAGCTATTCAAGAATTTCGGGAAAGTGGTATATCTCAAAATCGTACCGAAACAATTAATTGGGTATACCACTCTAGTGGCTCTGTAGGTGTTAATCAAACTTCTAAACTTTTCGAGAAAGTTTATCAAATAGAATCAACTTCTTCCTTTCAAGATAAACGTTTAGTGGAATTTGCCATAAATTTACATCCATCGCTACAAAATGACTCAGTTTACAACAAAATTTTTCTGCGTCAAGCTAATAAAAATCGATTACCAGATGATTTAACATGGCGACATAAAGTTAATCATTTTAATCCTTTACTATATTCAGGAATTGCTGAAAGTAATCAAGCATTAGATTTATTAGAAGAATCATCTGATTATTTTAATGTAAGTGACTTAGTTAATATAGAAGAGATGAAAAATGAACTGGCAAATTTTCGTTTAAATTATCATAAATATTCAACAGATAGGCATAAGTATTCAATTGAAAAAATTAGCCAAATTTATGCATACTTACAACTTGTTTTATGGTTAAAAATCATTAACGATACAATCAAATAAATTATTCTTTTATCTATCTTATTTAAACTAGTTACCTAGCTACAAAGCAGATAAATAATTAACACGCTTTTTATTTTTTTGTCTATAAAAAGTATTCATAATATCTACAAAAACTGCCGAATTAAAACATATTAAATTCATCAGATTTAGTTGTTTTTTTAATATTTAATAGTTATATTGAAGATGTCCGGCAAACATAATATGTGAGGCTAAAATGAGTAACAAAACTCAAAAAGAATACTCTCCGATGAAGATTTCCTTATTAGGTAACGTTTCCGAAATTACTATGGGAAGTGATTCAAGCTTGAATAACGACGGTATGTCCGGAATGGGAATGTACATTGACAGAGGTAACGACGAAGTAAGTAGAGACTAGTTATTACAAAAATAGAGATTATATGAATTAATTTCTATTTAAGTTAATTCCTTACTATTCCTATAATAGTAAGGAATTAACCGAATATATAATGCCTGCCAAATCTATAAATTAGTTAACCAAAATAGCCCTTACCATATAATCAGTAATGTCTAGTGAAGTCATATCTCATGTATCTACCGAATTAACTCAAATTTATCAAACACATAGCACAGTAAACTTATCTTTAAAATATGTTCTGCAATTACCAAAACTTGCAAATATCAAACTGAACGAGCCTGATTCGATAAGAGGTACTAACTCTCCCTATTGGATTGATTGGACGGAAGAAATAGGAGCATGGGTTAGTGGAGACGGTTCCGATATTCAAATACTAATTACAGATGATGCCCGTAATATGGATATTGGTGAATTAACTCTTGGTTTCACCAGTGTTGTAACAGGAATTTGTTTAAACTTACAGGGAAAAGCTGCTATTCATGCTAACTCTGTATCTTTGAATGATAAAGCAGTTGCTTTTGTCGGGTATTCTGGTAGAGGTAAATCGACTTTAAGTGCTTATTGTGCTTCTCGCGGTGCAGGTTTTGTTACCGATGATGTTCTAGTTGTAAATAGTGATGGTTTCGCGATTCCCGGAAATCCTCGAATAAAACTTTATCCCCACACTGCAAAAAGTTTAGGTTTCGATACATCCCAAAAAACTAAATATAAAATTTTCTATCCACCAGAAAAAATCGGTGCTAAACTTCATCATGAATTAGTCCCAATGGGTACTATATATTTACTAGAAGTAAGTGAAGATAATAAAATTTCTTCTGAACAAATAACAGCATCTCAAGCCGTATTTGAATTATTATTTCATGGTTACGACGTACAGGATTTTATTCCTAGAAATCCTCAATTACTTCATGCATATACTAAACTAGTGGAGCAAGTACCAGTTAAAAAGCTTTTTTATCCGCGTGACTTTTCAATGTTGCCGGAAGTGTACAATTTTTTATTAGAGGAAATTCATAATCTGTGAGCTACTTACACGTACAGGGTCATCAAAGTATGACTTTTGATTCTCGACGCAACCAAGCTTATTACGATGCCTTAGAAAAAGTCATTACTCCCGATAGCGTCGTTCTTGATTTAGGCTCTGGTGCCGGTATTCATGGCATTTTAGCCGCAAAATTAGGAGCAAAAAAAGTTTACTTAGTGGAGCCACAAGATATCATTGCAGTGGCGAATCAAATTGCTCAAATAAATGGTTTTGGCGATAGGATTGAGTGCCTAAAAGGTAAAATAGAAGAAATTGATTTACCCGAAAAAGTGGATGTAATTATTTCCGTTTTTACAGGGAATTTTTTATTAGAAGAAGATTTATTACCTTCATTATTTTATGCACGGGATAAATATCTCAAACCTGGTGGTGTTTTAATTCCCGAAGGTGCAGTAATGGAAGCAGTTCCTGTTTATGCACCAGAAATATATGATGCAAATATTGCTACTTGGTCGCAACCACATATGGAGATTGACCAAAGTCCTGGTAGAACTTACGCCAGTCAATCAATTTACTACCGCACAGATTTATCTAAGGCGAAATATTTAGCTGAACCTGCTGATTTGTTAGCAATGGATTTTAAGAGAGCAACCAGCACCCATTGTCAAACAGAAGTAAATTTCACAATCAAAGAATTGGGTGAAGAACCCGGATTATGTCATGGCTTCGCTGGCTGGTTTAGAATGCAACTAGGCGATACTTGGCTATCCACAGCACCCCACGAACCGGCGCTACATTGGTCTCCCGCTTTTTTACCTCTCGATCCTCCCATTGAAGTTACAGCAGGTGAAGAAATAAGCTTTAAACTACAGCGTCCTCCTTTTGGTGATTGGGTTTGGCAAGTTAAAACATCAAAAACTCAACAACTACGCTCTACTTTCTTTTCCACACCCAGAACTATCAAAACTATTAAGAAAGTATCCCACGATTATCAACCGCAAATTAACGGAAAAGGTAAAGCAGCAATGTATGTTTTATCTCACAGCGATGGCACTTTTTCTATAAAAGAACTCGGTCATTATGTAAAAAAAGAATACCCGCAATTATTTTCGAGTTCAGAAAAAGCTATCGACTTTGTTCAGAATTTAGTTGGTAGTTTTTCTTAGTATGGAGAGCTAATTGTAATGTCCTCCCTACAAAAGTTACAGCAGAAATTCAAACAAGCTTTACGTTTACTACCTGCATTACGTTTAGTTTGGCAAGCTGCACCAAGTTGGACTGTTGCTTATGTTGTCTTGATAATTGTTCAAGGTATCTTGCCTTTATTGCTACTGTATTTAACTAAACTAATTATTGATACAGTCGTTAATAGCCTCACTATCGCAGATAAAGCCAGCAGTGGAAATCAACTGATAATGTTAATAATGCTAACAGGATTAGTTACCTTTGTTAGCACTATATGCAATTCGGGAGCAGAATTAATTCATACTGGTCAATCTCAAAAAGTCACAGACTATATGAGCAGTATTATTCATGCAAAATCTATTGAAGTAGACTTAGATTATTACGAAAACTCTCAATACCATGATGCGCTAAAAAGGGCGCAAGAAGAAGCATCTTACAGACCAAATCGTATACTTAATAATCTCGTTGCCGTTGCCCAAAACAGTATTTCTCTCGTTGCAATGGTTGGATTAATGCTGTCGCTGCATTGGGGGATTGCTGGTTTATTGTTTGTGGCTGCTGTTCCATCAGTATTAGTGCGAGTCAAGTTTACCGATATCATGTATCGTTGGCATCGCAGACGCACGACAATGGAACGAGAAGGTTATTATTTGAGTTGGCTGTTAACTGGTGATATCTTTGCTAAAGAAATTCGCTTGTTTGATTTAGGTACTCTTTTCAGTCAGCGATTTGACAAGTTACGTCAAAAACTATTTCAAGAAAATCTGGAAATTTCAAAGAAACGTTCTTTAGCAACTTTTGCAGCTCAAACTCTAGCAAGTTTTTTGATGTTGGCTGCCTATGGCTTCATAATATACCAAGCTTTTCTGGGAGTGATTCGCATTGGGGATTTAGTTCTTTACCATGAAGGACTCAAACGCGGACAAGATGCACTTAAAGGAGTTTTGGGTAGATTATCTTCGCTTTATGAAGACAATTTATTTTTAGCGAATCTCTACGAATTTCTTGACATTAAACCCAAAATTGCTCAACCTCCACATCCCAAACCAATCCCCCAAAAGATGAAAACTGGGATTGTATTTAATAATGTCAATTTCCAATATACTACTACTACCCGTCAAGCCCTCAAAGATATTAATTTAACAATTAAACCTGGAGAAGTAATTGCTTTAGTCGGTGAAAATGGTTCTGGGAAAACGACTTTAATTAAACTTTTGTGTCGCTTGTATGAGCCTACAAGTGGAAGAATTACTCTTGATGGTATTAACCTGTGTGATTTTGATATTACACAATTACGCCGTCAATTTAGCGTTATTTTTCAAGATTACGTAAAATATCATTTTTCCGCTCAGGACAATATTTGGTTGGGAAATATTGATACTCCCCAAAACACCGATAAAATCATTGCTGCTGCGCGTAGTTCCGGTGCTGATGATGTGATCAAAAGGCTGCCTCAAGGCTATGAAACAATGCTGGGTAAATGGTTCGAGCAAGGTGAAGAACTGAGTATTGGTCAATGGCAAAAAGTAGCATTAGCACGAGCTTTTTTACGGGATTCCCAGGTGATTGTGTTAGATGAACCCACCAGCGCAATGGACCCGAAAGCGGAATACGAAGTGTTTGAAAAATTTCGTCAATTAATCAAAAATCAAGCTGCTATTCTCATTAGCCATCGTTTATCGACAGTAAAAATGGCTGATAGAATTTATGTGATGGATAAAGGTAGAATTATTGAAAGTGGGACTCACGAAGAACTGATACAGCTAGGGGGTAGCTACGAATTTTTATTTGAAACACAGGCTAAACAATATAAATAGTAGAAGTAAGCGTCAAATGCATAATCAAAAAAACCTCCCCCTACATAAAAGTATCAGATGAAAACAAGGAAAAAAAATGATTATTGTTACCCAATCCGGAACCCCCGAAGTTGAAATCGAGCGGATTATTGCAGAATTGAGCGTTTATGACGGAACTGTTGAGAAAATTGTTGGTAAAGAGAAGGTTGTAATTGGTTTAGTCACCGATACTTCTGATATTAATCTTGGTTATATTCAACAAATTAGCCCTTTCATCGAGCAAGTTTTTCGAGTTGAACAACCTTTTAAACGTGCTTCTTTAGAATTCCGTAACGGCGAACATTCTGAAGTTGTTGTCCAAACTCCTAACGGCGCGATTACCTTCGGTAGAGCTTCGCTTAACGCCTTCGGTCAAAATCATCCTTTGGTTGTTGTGGCTGGCCCCTGTTCGGTAGAGAATGAAGAGATGATTGTTGAAACTGCTAAAGTAGTTAAAGCTACTGGCGCTCAGTTCTTAAGAGGTGGTGCTTATAAACCTCGTAGTTCGCCTTATGCTTTCCAGGGGCACGGTGAAAGCGCTTTACATTTATTGGCTAAGGCTAGAGAAGTTACTGGTTTGGGGATTATAACTGAAGTAATGGACACCGCAGACTTAGCAAAAGTAGCGGAAATTGCGGATGTGGTGCAAATTGGTGCTAGAAATATGCAAAACTTCTCGCTATTGAAGAAAGCAGGTGCTGCTGGTAAGCCAATTTTACTTAAGCGCGGGATGTCTGCAACTATTGAAGAATGGTTGATGGCTGCTGAATATATCTTGTCTACTGGCAATCCTAACGTGATTTTGTGCGAGCGGGGAATTCGCAGTTTTGATAAGAAATATACTCGAAACGTGTTGGATTTATCAATTGTTCCAGTATTGCGGACTTTGACTCATTTACCAATTATGATTGACCCCAGTCATGCTACTGGTTACTCAAAATTTGTGCCGACAATGGCTAAAGCTGCGATTGCTGCCGGTACCGATTCTTTAATGATTGAAGTTCATCCGAATCCTGCAAAAGCTCTTTCCGACGGGCCGCAATCTTTGACTCCTGGTAATTTCGTTGACTTGATGCGAGAAATTAAGCCTTTATCGGAATACTTTGGACGTGGTGATTCTATGCCAGTTTCGAGTTTTGTTAGTGAAGGTGGAATTAAAGTTGGTGTTTAATGATAGAGAGAATTAAACTCCTTAATAGGAACAATTAATTAAATAATTTTATTAAACCTGGTTTTTTGTGAAAAATCGGGTTTTTTAATTCTTTGTAGGGTGCTGTGACGGTTACGAAACCATTATAAAACGCAACTAAAATATTGAGATTACCGTCACGCACCTTGTTCTTTTTATAATCCTTCTTGAGCTATAAAATATTAAATATAAATTCAAAACTTTGGAAGGTTACATTTTCATAATTAATTGGTGCGTGACGGCAATATTTAATTTCTTGGTTTGTAGTTGATAATTTATCGTAGCCGTCACAGCACCCTACAATAATATTTTTTAAAAAGTTGTTTTTTATTGGTTAATTGGTGCATGACGGTAATATTTAATTTCTTGGTTTGTAGTTGATAATTTATCGTAGCCGTCACAGCACCCTACAATAATATTTTTTAAAAAGTTGTTTTCTATTAGTTAATTGGTGCGTGACGGCAATATTTAATTTCTTGGTTTGTAGTTGATAATTTATCGCAGCCGTCACAGCACCCTACAATAATATTTTTTAAAAAGTTGTTTTCTATTGGTTAATTGATGCGTGACGGCAATATTAATTCTTTGATTTGTAGTTGATAATTCCTGACAGCCGTCACACACCCTACAGCATATAAATTATTAAGAATGAAGCCATTTATAAAATAATTTAGTTAATCTGGGCATGACTATATAAGCTAGTAACACGACTACTAATCCAGTTATAATTGCTTGACGTAATAGAAAATGTAAAGGTGCTAAATAAGGGCCTAAAAAATAACCCAAAATAGATGCACAGATAAAAACGCCAATCCAGGTGACAAAAGCGGTTTTATACCTTGGTGGTGGAGGAGAAGCGTTATGAGGAAGAGACACTAGGGCTTCTAATCCTGTTAAGTATTGAACATTTTCAGGTTTTTCAATTAAAGGTTGAGCGCTTTCTATCCATTCTTTTCGTTCTGGCGATCGCATCCACTCACAAAGTTTATTGTAGTTATCAAAGCGCAAAATAATTACATATTCTCCTTTGGAATCAGGTTTTGGTTTAAGAATTTTTACCCCATTATGACCATCAAATTCTCTGGCTGCTTGAGAAATTCCTTGCAGCCATTCTTCATATCCAGATTCTCTGCCGGGACGAATATAGTGGGAAATGACGGCGGTAACTTGTTGATTTAATTGATTTTCTTCTATATTCATAGGATAATCATTGCTAAAACAAAATCTTAAATTGGTGCGTTAGGCGCTAAACCTACATATTACGTCATAATCGGAATGGTTTTTCGCGGCATAATACACCTTACAAATATAAAATTTCTTCTAAATTGCATAAGCATAATTGACCAACCCCTATAAGAAATTAAAGGACGTAATTGGAATTATTAATATGCAATTTGACACGAATTCTTACACAACTCAAGGTGGTATATTTATATCGCGTTCTGTTACTAATACTTCTATCGATGCCGCTATTGATGAAGTTTTGATGCGTTTGGATTCTCAACGGGGTGGTTTATTAGCTAGTAGTTATGAATATCCAGGAAGATATAAAAGATGGGCGATAGGTTTTGTCAATCCTCCTTTGGAAATATCTACTAGAGACAGAACTTTTAAAATTACTGCCCATAACGAACGAGGTTTAATTTTACTGGGTTATTTAGAAGAATTATTTTTAGATAAGCCTTATATAGAAGAGATTAATATAGAAGATAACTGCATTTCGGGTTCTATTAAACCGAGCGATCGCCTTTTTTCTGAAGAAGAGCGCAGCAGACAACCATCTGTATTTAGCGTTATCCGAGAAATCATCTCTGCATTTTTTAGTCCTTTGGATGAAAATTTAGGGCTTTACGGTGCTTTGGGTTACGATTTGGTGTTCCAGTTTGAACAAATGCCGAAGCAGTTGGAAAGGGAAGACGATCAAAGGGATTTAGTTTTATATTTACCGGATGAGTTGTTGGTTGTTGACTACCATCTACAACAAGCTTTTCGGATGCAGTACGATTTTGTCACCAAAAACGGTAGCACTAGAGATTTACCTCGCAAAGGTGAAAAGATTGATTTCCGTGGCAAGCGTCTCAACGTGACTCAAGGTTCCGATCATGCACCGGGAGAATATCAACAACAAGTTATTAAAGCTCTCGATTACTTCCGACGTGGGGATTTATTTGAAGTTGTTCCTTCTCAATGCTTTTCTGAAACCTGCGAAAAATCTCCTACAGAACTATTCCGCACGCTGATGAAAATTAATCCTAGCCCCTATGGATTTATCTTTAATATGGGTGGGGAATATTTAATCGGTGCATCTCCAGAAATGTTTGTCAGAGTTGAAGGTAGACGTGTGGAAACCTGTCCCATCAGCGGCACAATTAGAAGGGGAGAAACTGCTATTGATGATGCGGTACAAATTCAAAAGCTGCTTAATTCACGCAAAGATGAATCAGAGCTTACCATGTGTACCGATGTCGATCGCAACGATAAATCGCGGATTTGCGAACCCGGATCTGTAAGAGTAATCGGTCGTCGTCAAATTGAAATGTATAGTCATCTTATCCACACAGTTGACCATGTGGAAGGTGTATTAAAACCCGAAGCCGATGCTTTAGATGCATTTTTAACTCATTTATGGGCAGTTACCGTCACCGGAGCGCCAAAACGTTCTGCAATGCAGTTTTTAGAGCAAAACGAACGGAGCGCCAGACGTTGGTATGGTGGAGCTGTGGGAGGTTTTAATTTTAGAGGTGGTTTGAATACTGGTTTGATTTTACGAACTATTCGACTCCAAGATTCAATTGCAGAAGTAAGAGTTGGTGCCACAGTTTTGTACGATTCCGACCCCGAAGCAGAAGCACAGGAAACTTTAACTAAAGGTGGTGCTTTATTCCAAGCTTTGAATAGAGCCAGTCATCAAGAAGTTGCTTTACCAATAGTTCCAGCATTTGGGATAAAAGAAGCCAAGCCAGCAGCAGGGAAAAAAGTTTTACTAATAGACTACGAAGATTCATTCGTTCATACCCTTGCTAACTACATCCGTCAAACAGGTGCAACCGTCACAACATTACGACATGGTTTTCCCGAATCTGTATTTGACGAACAAAAGCCAGATTTAGTTGTATTGTCACCGGGGCCGGGAAGACCTAGTGATTTTAATTTAGAGAGGGCGATCGCCGCTTGCAAAAAACGTGAAATCCCTATATTTGGCGTATGTTTGGGATTGCAGGGAATAGTAGAAGCCCACGGTGGAAAATTAGGAGTTTTAGATTATCCCCAGCACGGTAAAACATCTTTAGTAAATGTAGTAGATAAGGATTCCGTGGCTTTCAAAGACTTACCAGAAAGCTTTGAAGTAGGTAGATATCATTCCTTGTATGCTTTACAAGAACATTTACCCGACGAACTAAAAATTACAGCCATATCCGCAGACGGAATAGTAATGGGAATAGAACACAAAACCTTACCAATAACCGCAGTACAGTTTCATCCCGAATCCATCATGACTTTAGTTGGTGGAGCAGGGCTGATGATTATTACTAACGTTGTACGTGAATTTACCTGTTCCGCGAAGGGAGTGGTTTTGGCTTCGTGAGAAAGAGAGGGGGGAGAGGGGGTAGAGGGGTAGAGGGGGTAGAGGGGGTAGAAAAATTTTCTCTAGGGAGCGTCTCGCTCCGACTACATCATTAACCTTTAACCTTTAACCTTTAACCTCTGAATGCATAATCCCAAATCCCTCCCCCTAAAAAACAATAACAATCCCCAATCCAAAATCTAAAATCTAAAATCCAAAATCGAAATGAAATCAATATCCGAAAAATTTAAACATTTACGTAAAGAAAAGCAATGTGCTTTAATTCCATTTATCACAGCTGGCGACCCCGATTTAGAAACCACAACTGAAGCTTTAGGAATATTAGAAGCAAACGGTGCTGATTTTATTGAATTGGGAGTTCCTTATTCCGATCCGTTAGCGGATGGCCCGGTGATTCAAGCAGCAGCTACCCGCGCTTTGGAAAGGGGAACTCGTTTAGATGATGTTTTACGAATCGCGCAGTCGGTAACTCGTAAAATGCAAGCTCCAATTATTTTATTTACTTATTACAATCCCATTCTTAACTTAGGGATTGAGCAATTTATGAAAAGAATTTCCGAAGCCGGAATAAAAGGATTAGTCGTACCCGATTTACCTTTAGAAGAAGCAGACAATTTAATAAATACTGCCGAAACAGCCGGGATTGAAGTTATTTTACTAGTTACTCCCAACACCCCCGATGACAGAATCAAGGCGATCGCACAAAAGTCTCGCGGATTTATTTATCTTGTCAGCGTCACCGGAGTCACTGGCGTGCGTTCCAAAGTGCAGACACGAGTAAAAGATGTATTGCAAAATATCAGAAAATTTACTGATAAGCCCATTGCCGTTGGTTTTGGTATATCCAGCCCAGAGCAAGCACTTCAAGTAAAAGAATGGGGAGCAGATGCAGTAATCGTCGGTAGCGCATTTGTTAAACGTTTAGGAGAATCCACACCGTATAAAGGATTGCGAGCCATTACAGAATTTTGCACCGAACTAAAGTCAGTTATCAGTGAGCAGTTAACAGTGAGCAGTTAGGAATTATGAGTGAAAAATGTAGTGGGAGCGTCTCGCTCCCTAGATAATAACTATTTTTTTCTACCCCCTCTACCCCCTCTACCCCCTCTCCCCCCTCTTCCCCCTTTTCCCCCTCTTCCCCCTCTCCCCCTCTCAATAGACATCTCCGGAAAAGAAAAAAACCCCTCTCCAAACCTCTCCCCCACAGGGAGAGAGGCTTTCAAACCCCACTTCCCTGCTCCGGGCAGGGGGGTAGGGGGGCTCGCGGTATGCAACGAAGTAAATGTTTTCCGGAGATGTCTAATCAATAAACTAATAAGGAAAAATCATGTTACTAACAACTCAAAAAACAACACCAGACGCTCTCGGTAGATTCGGAAAGTTCGGCGGAAAGTATGTACCTGAAACTTTGATGCCTGCTTTGAGTGAATTAGAAACGGCTTATCAAAAGTACCGCAATGAGGCGGATTTTCAAAAGGAACTGCAAGGATTATTGCGGGATTATGTCGGACGCTCTACTCCTTTATATTTTGCCGAAAGACTTACCCAACATTATGCTCGTCCTGATGGTACGGGAGCGCAGATTTACTTAAAGCGCGAAGATTTAAATCATACTGGCGCTCATAAAATTAATAATGCTTTAGGACAAGTTTTACTCGCTAAACGCATGGGGAAACAAAGGATTATTGCGGAAACTGGAGCCGGACAACACGGTGTTGCAACTGCTACTGTATGCGCTCGATTTGGTTTGGAATGCGTGGTTTACATGGGTGTCCACGATATGGAACGACAATCCCTGAATGTGTTCCGAATGCGGTTGATGGGTGCGGAAGTTCGTCCGGTGGAAGCGGGAACTGGTACTCTAAAAGATGCTACTTCTGAAGCTATTCGAGATTGGGTAACTAATGTTGAAACTACTCATTATATTTTGGGTTCCGTTGCTGGGCCACATCCTTATCCGATGATAGTGCGCGACTTTCAAGCGATTATCGGTAAGGAAACTCGCGTTCAAGCAGAGGAAAAATGGGGTGGATTACCCGATATTCTCTTGGCTTGTGTTGGTGGTGGTTCTAATGCGATGGGATTATTTCATGAATTTGTCAGCGACGTTGAGGTACGGTTAATTGGTGTTGAAGCGGCTGGTGAAGGTATTGATACCGATAAACACGCCGCAACTTTGACACTTGGCAAAATAGGTGTTCTGCATGGAGCGATGAGTTTCGTTTTACAGGATGGAGATGGACAGATTATCGAGCCTTACTCTGTTAGCGCCGGTTTAGATTATCCCGGTGTCGGGCCGGAACACAGTTATTTTAAAGAAATTAAACGTGCCCAATATTACAGCGTCACCGATAAACAGGCTTTAACAGCATTTCAACTGTTATCGCAATTAGAAGGAATAATTCCCGCTCTGGAAACATCTCACGCGATCGCCTATTTAGAAACACTTTGTCCGCAGTTGAGCGGTAATCCTCGAATTGTAATTAACTGTTCCGGTAGGGGAGATAAAGATGTGCAAACAGTTGTGAAGCTTTTACAGTGAGCAGTTAACAGTTAACAGTTATCAGGGAACAGTTAATACCAAGCTCAAAGAAACCGGGTTTACTCTCGTTACAAGGCTCTGCCTTCCGCCCATTCTTCTGTTCCCTGTTCCCTCTTCCCCCTTCTCCTATCAACTATATAATCCAAAATTCAAAATGTTTAAAAACTTTAAATTCTTGTTTCTTCTTTCTTCTTGCTTCTGTTTTCTCTCAATAACATCTCCCGTCAAAGCAGAATCTGGAATGAGTCAGGTAACGAATGTCAATCAATTAAGTGATGTTCAACCTACAGATTGGGCATTTCAAGCTTTGCAGTCTTTGGTTGAGCGGTATGGTTGTATTGCTGGATATCCCAATGGCACTTTTCGCGGCAATCGGGCAATGACTCGTTATGAATTCGCTGCTGGGCTTAATGCTTGTTTGGATC
>JBARZF010000082.1:0-7080 GCA_049649675.1 Rivularia sp. (in: cyanobacteria)
GCAACAAAAGCGATGATGAAACAGGTGGTAGCAGCTAAGAGGGTAGGAATCATCAACATACCGAACCAACCGATGTATATACGGTTGTTGGTGCTGGTGATCCATCCGCAGAACTGTTCCCACGCAGAGGCGCTCTCGCGTCTTTGTAATGTGGTTGTCATGGTTCGGATAATTGCGTTTTTGTTATGTATGTGTAAGCTGTTTTGCTTACCTATATTTATACATTAGAGTATATTTTACGTTTTGTAAAGGTATTTTAATTTAGTTTGTTTTATACGACTCATTAGTTTCTGTTATCAGCGAACAAATCAGTTAGCAGTTAACAGTGAGCAGTTAACAGTGAACAGTTAACAGTGAACAGTGAGCAGTGAGCATATGAAAAATCCTCGTCCCTTGTCCCCTTGTCCCCTTGTCTCCCTATCTCCCCATCACCCCATCACCCCATCACCCCACTCTCTCCCCCTCATTAAATGCCCACATTGTAATGTCAGCAAAATGTGGGTAGTTCACGCAATTATGTTTCGCGACACTTTCTACACCTGCTCTTCATCGTTAAATTAATATGACTTTGCCAAAGTGGCAACAGGTAAGACTTTTTTGGATCTATTATTCAAATTAATAAGTCTACTTAGCTTAGTTCAGGGTGCTGAAAAAACTATCAAAGTCTGTCAATCGAAAATATGCTCAAGGTGATGTTTGAAGCGGGAAGTAAGGGTAATTTCACTTGTTTCTCGCCTTTTTCTTTATTGATTGGGAATTGGTAATTGGGCATGGGCATTGAATAACTGGTAACTGTTCACTGTTCACTGCTCACTGTAATAAATCTTTATGTAAAAAGGGCTTCGCATCTTCTCCCGTATAACTGCTCGCTATATGACCGTTGCCTGTCATTTTATATTTATAGGTTACTAAGCCTTCTAAACCAACTGGCCCGCGAGGTGGTATTTGTTGGGTGCTGATTCCAACTTCTGCACCGAAGCCGTAGCGGAAACCGTCTGCAAAACGGGTGGAACAATTATGGTAAACTCCTGCTGCATCCACTAAGGATGAAAAGTTTTCTGCTGCTTCTATATCTTCTGTAACTATTGCATCGGTATGTTTGGAACCGTATTCGTTGATATGGGTTATAGCTTCGGGTAAAGAATCAACAATTTTTATTGACAAAACTAAATCGCTGTATTCTGTTTCCCAGTCTTGTTCTGTTGCAGGTACTATGTTGGATAAAATCGATTGAGTTGCTTCGTCTCCCCGCAATTCTACGTTTAATTTTTGTAATGCTTCTGCTACTTGCGGTAGAAAAGTTGATGCAATATCTTTATGAACTAGCAATGTTTCGATTGCATTACAAGCTGCTGGATAGTGAGTTTTTGAATCTACTGCAATATTTACTGCTTTGTCGATATCTGCGGCTTTATCAATATATAAATGACAAATTCCGTCAGCGTGTCCCAATACCGGAATCGTGGTATTTTGCTGCACAAACTGTACAAAAGAATTAGAACCCCTGGGAATAATCAAGTCTACATATTTATCTAACTTCAAAAGTTCTAAAGTTTCTTCTCTAGTAGTTAATAACTGTACCGCATCCGGATCGACTGTAGTTTGAGATAATCCTCGTTTTATAGCCTTAACTATCGCTTCACAAGAACGAATCGCTTCTTTTCCACCTTTGAGGATTACACCATTGCCCGATTTTATCGCAAGAGTTGCTATTTGAATTGCCGCTTCCGGACGTGCTTCAAAAATTACCCCTAAAACTCCTAAAGGACAACTAACGCGCTTGAGAATTAAACCAGTGTCTAGTTTACGATGAATTTGGATGCTACCAACAGGGTCGGAAAGTTTGCCTATATCCCTTACCCCGACAATATTATCTCTTAATTTATGTTCGTCTAACTGCAAGCGCTTGTAAAGTGGCTTGGCAATTCCCTGGCTTTGGGCAGCTTCACAATCTGTAATATTTGCTTGAATTATTTCATCTTGTGCTGATTCCAAAGCTCTGGCGATCGCCTCAATAGCTTCATTTTTTGCAGCAGTTGATAAAACCGCTAGCTTCATAGCTGCAAGTCGAGTTTGTCTGGCTGTAAGAATTAAATCGGAATTATAAGTGAGAACTGTCATGGTAATACCCAAAAACGCAGTCTTATCTTTTATCCTAACTGCGAACGGGAAATATTAAGAATGAAGTATGAAATATGAAAGATAAATGTTTTTAATGACTCGAAAGTAATGGTTGATAAGCACTTCATCATATAAATAGGTATTTTTTCTCTTTCAAAATATTTTACTCTCTATCCGGAATGCTCAAACTCGCTTCTGTAGCCTTCCATGTCGAAATAAATATAATCTAACAATTAACAGTTAGCAGTTAACAGTTAACAGTTAACAGTTATTAATCAAAGGATACGGCTCATTGTAGGGGCGCTAAATAGGGTTTCATCTGAAATTTTAATCAACTGTGAAACTACTACAACCATTATTTTTATAAATTTTTTATTTAAGCCGTCGGCATCAAATACACCAATTCTGACATCAACTAATCAACCACTACCTCCAACTACTATGACTTCTACTTCCAACTTTCAGACTGCTGGAGTTCAATTCAATAAACCTATATTGAGGCAAGGCTCTACAGGAGAAGCAGTAACAGAATTACAACAATTATTAAAGCATTGGCGGTGTTACTTCGGTAAAATTGATGGTATATTTGGGCCTCAAACCACAGCCGCTGTTAACTGTTTCGATTACTGGATGTTTTTAACTGAAGACGGAATAGTTGATGAAAATACTTGGCAATGTTTGTATAAAGGTGCGCCAGTAGATATGCCTTTATTACAAAAACGTAGTGAAGGTGAATTAGTAGAAAAAATTCAAGAACGGCTTTTGTGGTCGGGTTTCTTTCAATCTGCAATTACCGGATATTTTGGTATTGTTACCGAAAATTCTATCAAAGATTTGCAACAGCGTACTGGATTAATAGCAGACGGAATAGTTGGCGATCGCACTTGGTTAGAGTTAAGTAAAATTCGCGAGTATGGCTGTTAAAATTATTCTTCAATTCTCAAAATAATATCTTAAAAAAAAGTTAGCAATAACGAAGAAACTAAGAATTAGAAATACAGTTTTTAGTTTAGGCATGAAGATAATTATTAATAGCTCAAATAAACTACATATTTTCAAAAACATTTGATTAATTAGATTTTATTTATATTGATGATTCTAATTACATATTACATTTAATGAAAATAAAATTATTATCTGCTTATTATTCTTACAAATAGCAGCGAATAATTCAGAATGATTTGCAGAGACAAAATAAATAGATAAGAAAGTAAAGCCGTAATTAAACTTGTATATTAACGGCGTTTAACAGAAAAATATGCTTAGTGTGTCGCAAAGGAAATAAGCATATTTTTTACTGACCGAAATTTATTTATTAACTTTAAAAATTATCAATAGAAATACATTAACCCTATTTAAACTATTTGTTAATGCTTAAAAGCTCGTTTTTTGCGAAGCAGTGAGATTTTTTTGTGTTAGACGGATTTACAGCTTGAGCAAACCACCATTAATGATAAGATGAGTATAATCGCCTAATAAACTTGTCTTAACTTAAAGCTTTGGAATCATAGTAGTTGGAGTTTAGAAGCGACAACATCAAACGACAATTAAAAAAAATAAAAGATGTAGCAGATGAAATTTAATTCGCTAAGAAGAATCTGCGGCAAATCTAGAAACAAGCAATTGAGAAAACACAAAAAAAATATCTGGAGAAGTGAGCTTAATGACATCGTTAGAGGCGGATGCGGTGGTTTTTTATTCGGTATTCCCTTGCTTTACACGATGGAAGTATGGTGGATAGGTTCATCCGCAACACCAGCAATGATGTTAACAGCACTGGTATTAACATTTATTGTTGTTTATCTTCTTATGCGTACTGAAGGTTTTCGTAAACCCAAACGTTTCAATCGTCGCTACCAAGAAATCACAGAAACAGTAGAAGCAATGGGAATTGGCTTAATTTGTTCTGCTTTTATGCTGTTACTATTGCGAGAATTATCACCTGGAGTTTCCCTTAAAGAAGCATTGGGTAAAACTGTTTACGAAAGCGTACCCTTTAGTTTGGGTGTTGCATTAGCCAATCAATTATTAGGCGAAAACGGAAGCAACTCACCTGATAATAGAACTACCAGACAAGATGATTCAACTGATAATAACCCAACTTTTACCGATTTAAGTGCAACCTTGATCGGTGCAATAGTCATAGGCTTTAATATTGCTCCAACTGATGAAATTGCAAAGCTTGCAGCAGCAGTATCCGAGCCTTGGCTTTTAGCAATAATTGCAACTTCTGTATTAATTTCCTACGCAATAGTATTTCAAGCGGGTTTCTCAGCACAAGAAAAACGCAGAAAACACAAAGGTATATTTCAACAACCGTTTAGCGAAACTATGGTTTGCTATTTAGTATCGTTAATTGCAGCAGCCATAATGCTGTGGTTTTTTCAAAAATTGTCTTGGAACGATCCTTGGACAATTTGGTTGGAACATAGCATCATATTAGGATTACCAACAACTATTGGTGGTGCTGCGGGAAGATTGGCAATATGAATCAATCTCAAAATCAACCTTCAGAAAACAAGCAATCCCAAAAACGCACAACTGCCGAATGGGTAACATTTAGCGTCGCTTCATTAATACTTATTGGAGTTATAGGTTTAGTAAGCTTCACTTGGATAAAACAACCGTCGCAGGAACCACCTCTTCTTATTATCACCAACAATCAACCCCTACGAAAAATCAACGGACAATATTACATCCCTTTCGAGGTAGTTAATAAAGGAGGAGAAACAGCAGCTTCGGTGCAGGTTATAGCCGAATTGCGTCTTAACGGAAAAGTCGAGGAAACAGGGGAACAGCAAATAGAATTTTTATCAAGAAGAGAGAAGGAGACAGGAGCATTTATCTTTAGTAAGAATCCCGAAGAAGGAGAATTGATTTTGAGAGTTGCGAGTTATAAATCTCCGTAAGTAATTGGGACAGGGGAAAGAGGTGGGAGAATAATTTATAATTAACGCCTAATGGAAATTAAAATATCTCCGCCGTGATGTCTATTCTATTTTAAAAAAAATAATTTAATTCAAAAACTTCTTTTGATTTTCAATTTCATTTTGTAGAAAAAATTTTTTTATTAGTGAAAGTATGCGATAATTAAAAGAGGTAAAGAGGATTATTTTTACAATGGGAATATTTGCCAAATTTTTATCACAGGTCTGCCTCACCATTATAAAAAAGTATTTATAAAAAATATTATATCATTAAAGCGTTACTAACAAAAAAATCGCTATTTTTCTCTCAAAAAATTCATGAGTGATTATATATACTATAATAGTGAAAAAATAAGTAATTATCTCATTATAAGCCCTATTATATAAGATGCGTTCGTAATAAATCAAACGTTTAGTTATTAAGTAAGTTCAATAGCTTGTCTTTAAGATTACTCTTGCCGCGAATAATTGTACAGAACTCCGAACTCCGAACTCCGAACTTCTAATTATTTTTCAACTCCTTCTTAGCTTGCTGCCAAAGCGCTTCCAACTCTAACAAACTATATTCCGAAAGCGGACGTTCGGCGAAGGTTTCCATCTTTTGAAATCGTTGAATAAATCTTTTATTTGTCCCTTGCAAGGCAACGCTTGGATCTAAATTATTCCATCGCGCTAATTGAAGAATGCTAAATAGTAAATCACCTAATTCCTCTTGCTGTCTTTCTGGTGATTCCTCAGCTAAAGCCTGTTTAAATTCGCCTAATTCTTCCTCATACTTTTCCCAAACACCATCAATATCATCCCATTCAAAACCAACATCAGCAGCCTTTTTGGAAATTTTCATTGTTGCCATGAGCGGCGGCATTTTGCGAGTATAACCACTGAGCTTATTGCCAAGTTTTTGACTTTCATTGATTGTTTCGCCTTTCTCCGCAGCCTTTATTTCGTCCCAATTTTGGTTTACCTCATCAACACTTTGTACCGAAACATCACCAAAAACATGAGGATGACGACGAATCAACTTTTGAGTAATACCTTCGGCGACTTCCTTGAGCGTAAAATCTCCAGATTCGCCAAAAATTTGTGCTTGCAAGACAACCTGTAAAAGTAAATCCCCCAATTCCTCAGCAACGTGATTTTTTTCGCCGCTTTTAATCGCATCAACCACTTCATAAGCCTCCTCAATAACATAAGGAGTAAGCGTTTCAGGCGTTTGTTCCAAATCCCAAGGACAACCACCATCTGGCGATCGCAATTTCGCAACCACATCAATCAATTCCTGCAAAGCCGTTAAAGTATCCATTAATCAGTTATCAGTTATCAGTGAACAGTTACCAGTGAATAGTTGGGAGTGAGTAACTATCTTCCCCTTGTGCGCTTGTCCCCTTGTCCCCTTGTCTCCCCATCTCCCCATCTGATCCTACTTCCTCCTTCTAACATTAGATTTGCTCCTACGAGTGGTGGTGGATTTACTAATGGGTTTACGTTTTTTTGGCTTCTTTTTGGGTAGTAAGCTTGCGATACCTTTTCTTTTAAAACGCTTGTAAGCGGAATTTGACCAGTCACTTATGGAATGACTCATTGCACCTAGTTCCAATCCCACAAACAACGCGAGAAATTCCGTTTTGTGAAGATTGATGATATCCAAAAGATGTTTAGCAACTTCGTGCCAACTCAAAGTCATATTTAATATTTTCTCGGCAACAAATAAAATAATAATTACGGCGACTGTAATTAAGCCGCACAAATAGAGTACCCGCACGGTTGTTCCGATTAAGGGACCGTGGGATAAAAAGGAACGATGACGAAGACTCTTCTGATATGGAAGCCAGATAAACCGCAAGTAACCCCAGCGTTGAAACTGAATTGAATAAATGTCTAAATCGGGGCCAAACATCAATCCCCCAAACATAAACCCACTAGCAATTATCAAAGTGATGTTGCTGCTGCGAGTCTGCCAAAAAGCGACACCAGCAATAAATGGTAAAGCCCAAATTGTAATGCGATCGTGAGTTTGACCGGAGGGCATAAT
>JBARZF010000083.1:0-7431 GCA_049649675.1 Rivularia sp. (in: cyanobacteria)
ATTGGTAATTGGGGATTGGTAATTGGGGATTGGTAATTGGTAATTGGGGATTGGTAATTGGGGATTGGTAATTGGGGATTGGTAATTGGTAATTGGGGATTGGTAATTGGTAATTGATTATTGGTAATAATAAGCGAGCAAGATGCTCGCACTACTCTCCTTGTCCCCTTGTCCCCTTGTCTCCCCATCTCCCTAACTCCTAACTCCTAATTCCTAACTCCTAACTATTATTCTCCCTTCGCCAATTCGGGAGTTTTCCCTAATAAGCCAATCATCAATTTAAGATTGAATATTTTGATCGCAGGTACGCGCTGCATTACCCATAAACCGAAGCGTCTGGCGATGACTACGGGTAGGAATTTATTGGAAAATACTCTATCTAATAAATCTGTAAAACCTAAAATTGCTAGGTTTTCTCGCTTGCGCCATTTTTCGTAGGTTTTGAGTACTTGAATATTTCCTATGTCTTTACCTGTAGAATGGGCTTCTTGAATGACTTGCGCTAAGGCTGCTGCATCGCGAATGCCCAAGTTTAAACCTTGTCCGCCGACGGGATGACATTTGTGTGCTGCATCGCCGATTAAAGCTAGTCGATGCAAAACATAGCGATCGCTTTGCATTAACTGCACTTGGAAAATAAAGCGATCGCCAAGTAATTCTAGTTCACCCATTTGGTTGCCGAAGCGTTTTTCTAATTGTGTAAGAAATTGCTCGTCATCCAGTTCCAATAAAGCTTTTGCTTCTTCATGGGGTGCCGTCCAAACAATTCGACAGCGGTTTCCCGGTAGCGGTAATACTGCAAATGGCCCGCCCGATTGAAACTTTTCGTAAGCTGTATTGTTGTGAGATTTTTCTGGCTTGACAAATGCCACAATGCATGATTGCCAATATTTCCAACCTTTGGTTTTAATTCCAGCAGCTTGACGAATTCGAGATTTTCCGCCGTCGGCAGCTACTATTAAATGGCTGCGAATCGTGCATATCTCTCCGGCGACTTTAACCTCTACCGTCGCGACATCTTCGAGGTACTCGGTACTTATAACTTCGGCAGGACATAAATAAGTGATGTTACCACTGTCTTTGACAAGTTCTTGCAAAGGATGAAGTAGCGCTTGATGTTCGGCAACGTAACCCAAATCTTTACTACCGATATCGTCCGTATTAAATTCTACTACCTCGGAATAATCCGCATCGGAAAGACGCACGCGGTTATAAGTCTCGATTTGGGGTAATATCTTGTCCCAAATGCCAATTCCTTGATAAATCAACGCCGACAGCATATGTATCGCGTAGGCTTGTCCTTTCGCCACCGACGCAGATTGAACTCTGGCTTCGATTAAAAGTATTTTTAGTCCCGAATCATTTAATGCAGCGGCTAAGGTTAAACCGATAATTCCGCCGCCGACAATTACCAAATCGTAATCATACCCTCGTTTCTGGGCGAGGGATTGGGAAGGAGAGCTAGTTTTAGAGAGCTGCGCTTGTGCCATTGTTAAGATATATCACAGCATTTTCATATATTGTGACGTATTTTGAAGGAATTATGCAAGGAGATGGGGGGATGGGGAGATGGTGAATCCAAAGAAGGTGGGTCGGTTCCCGCAGTACGAGAGAAGTGGTGTTAGCGCAGCGAGGCGTTAGCCTTACCCGAAGGGGGGGAGGGGGGACAAGGAGAAATCACCATTCAAAATCAATAGCTTGATTCAAGGGAAAATCATCTGATGTCATATATGTAACAAAAATACACTTAGTCTCGATGCTAGCTTAAGCTTGCAGCGATTAAATCATCAGATAGATCGAAATTAGCTGTAACATTTTGTACGTCATCTATTGCTTCAAGAGTATCAATTAATTTGATAAGCATCCGCGCTTGTTCCGAGTCAGTAACATCTACGTTATTGCTGGGAATCCAGCGCAATTCTAGATCTGTAACATCAAAATTTTGTTCTTGAAGCGTTTGATTGAGGGTTTCTAAATCTACAACTTCCGATACAACTTCAGCCATATCATCGTCGGTCATTTCGTAAAATTCGGCACCACCTTCTAAGGAAGCTTCCAGAAGTTTTTCTTCGTTAGGAACATCTTTTACAGTACAAACGCCTTTTTGGGAGAACATCCAGCTAACACAACCAGTTTCCCCAAGATTGCCACCATTTTTAGTAAAAGCTTCTCGTAAATACGCTGCGGTGCGGTTGCGATTGTCCGTTAAGGCTTCAATCAAAATCGCCACACCACCTGGTCCGTAGCCTTCATAGCGTATCTCCTCTAACTTTGCACCATCATCATCAAAAGTACCCGCACCAATGGACTTCGCCCTCTCGATATTATCCGACGGAATACCGGCTGCTTTGGCTTTTTCGATTGCGGTACGTAGTTGAAAGTTACCATTAGGATCTGCTACACCATTTCTAGCTGCAACAATAATTGCCCGTGATAGCTGAGTAAAGGTTTTACCTCTTTTAGCATCAACCCGCGCTTTTTGACGCTTAATATTTGCCCATTTACTATGTCCTGCCATAATTTAAACCTATAAAATCCAGTCAATAACTAAGATATATGAATTTTTATCTAAAATTAATTTTATTATAAGTATTCATGTTTTAATGCACTGTATTAAATTTTTTAAAATACTTAAACTCGGTTTTTATGTGGATTTCTTAACAACTCGAATTATTTCAAGCGGGAGAATGACTTATAAAAAATTATTGGCTTTACTAATAGTTTGCATTATCTCGATCGCAGGATGCCAAACCTCACCAACGCCCAAAAGCAATACAACTCATTTAACTTTATGGCAGGGAGTAAATCCACCTTCAAATCGAGATGTTTTGCATTCATTTAGTAGTTTGTAGGTTGGGTTAGGCAGAGAATAAATATGAAAACAAATCGATAAAATTTAATTCTGCCGTAACCCAACATTGTAATTCGTAGGTAATAACGGCATATTAAAGTATTCATCAAAATATTGATCTTGGGTTACGACACGATTAATTTTGTCGTAACAGGTATCTCTTTATTTTCGTGTCTAACCCAAACTACTAGCTAAGCCGAATAATAAAATCGCGATAATTAGATACAATATCCGAGTTGTTCGCTCAACAAGCATCAATATCTCTTTATAAGAAAGCTGATGATTTTGAATTAGAAAAAATGCTGGTGGTGTAATTAAAAAGGGTAATATCTTGCTTAATGAAAGTCGCAATAAAAAATTAATATTCCACAACTTTTTGCGAATGGGAGCTTGATTATATTGCCAAGGATAACCTACTTGCATCAAACGTATTAAAGCTTTTGTATCGGGAAGTCGCGATGATTCATACAAAGGTAAAGCTTCAGCAAGATTATTATCGCTTTTTTCCAATGCTTCATTAAGCGTACATACATCTTCTAATGCTGAGTTGACACCTTGCCCTAAATCTGGAGGAAAGCTGTGAATTGCATCTCCTAATAAAACTATAAATGCTTCGCTGTTTAATTTTGAGTAGAATCCATCGCAGTATTGCGGTATGGGAAATTCTCCACCTTCGGTTACAGCAAATCTTTGAGCTTCTTGGGAAGAAACTATTTTTTCAATGGGTAATTGTGGAAAGGATTTAGTTAAAAAATCATGTATTTCCTCACCGCTGTTTAATTCCCAGATATTATGATTTGGTTTAGTTATAATATTGGCACTACGTACTTCATCTGGATTTTTTACGGGTAATAATCCCAGAGATATTGAATTTTTGCTATCTTTGAATGCACTACGAACAGCATATGCCATTTCGTTGGTAGTTAGTTCTTCGCCTTTTTCATCTAAAGGAAATTTTGGCGGTAAGGTTAATATTTTATATCTTAATCCTGCACTCGGTGAAGTGAAATATTTCATCTCAAATTTGCTTGATGATGGTTTATCCCACTGTTTGAGAGTATTTCTAACTATAGAGTTAATTCCGTCGCAGCCTACCAGAAAAAAAGGCTCGAACTGAATTTTTTCATCGTTATTGATTGTAGCGTTCGCCTTTATTTCTTCAAGTTTACTTTCTTGATTGATATTTTTATCTATTCCCACGCATTTTGCATTAAATATAACGGTAATAGAGTCTTGCCAATTATTTTCTATTTCTTGATAAAGTAAATTAACAAACGTTTTACGCGTTATCCAATAAGCGGGTTTTCGATTTGGATCTACAATTGGTAATTTTAAAGTTTTGCGATTTCCGTCTGGGGTAATTTTAGTTAAATAAAAATCTGTGCTGGCAACACCGTTATTACGTAATTCTTCGGTAATACCAATATAATCTGTAAATTTTTGACCGCGACCATCTATTAAATAATTAAATGATTTATCCGGTTCATAATAGTCTGCGGTAGGGCGTTTTTCTAAAACTGTAATATCTTGCCAACCGCGTTTAGCTAACATCAGTGCGGTGGCGAATCCAGCGGGACCACCTCCAACTATTAGTATTTGTTGATGATAGTGATTAGTATCTCTCATTATAATTATTGCCGTTTGATCTAAAACATACTAATTTTATCAATTAAAAAACCCGGTTTTTTGAAAAACCAGGTTTTTTGATTATCTATTTTTGTAAATATCAAATTTTAAGCCGATAATACAGCTTTAACTTTTCCGAAACGCCGTTCTCTATTTTGATAGCTCAATAATGCTTGTTGGAAAGCTGCTCTGTTAAAATCTGGCCATAAAGTATCTGTAAAATACATTTCTGTATATGCCATTTGCCATAAGAGAAAGTTACTTAAACGCTTCTCTCCACTGGTGCGAATGAGTAAATCAGGTGCGGGAATATCTGCTGTATATAAATTACTTTGAATTAAATCTTCACTAATATCTTCTGGTTTAATTTCTCCTTTTTGGACTAACTCCGCTAATTGACGACAAGCAGTAATAATTTCTTTACGACTACCATAATTAACTGCGACATTAAATAGAACATCTTTGTTATTGGATGTTTCTAACATTGAACGCTGCATTTCATTTTGCAATACTTTCGGTAGCGCGGATAAATCGCCAACGAAATTAATTCGTACTCCTTCGCGATGCATTTCTTCTAATTCGCGACGCAACATTTTTTCAAATAAAATCATCAAAAAATCAACTTCTTCAGTTGGTCGTCGCCAATTTTCGGTAGAAAAAGCGTAAGCTGTTAATATCTTAATTCCCCAATCTTTGCAGCACCGTAAGAGTTCTTTAAGCGTTTTTGCACCTTGCCGATGTCCGGCAATACGCGGTAATTTTTGTTGAGTAGCCCATCTACCATTACCATCCATGATTACAGCAACGTGATTGGGTAAGTTTTGCGAGTTTAAATTAGCGGGTAAGTTTAAATTCATAGGATTGTATCTTTTAGGACTTCGATTTTATACAGAAAATTAAACATTGGCTACGATAAATTTTGCATTTTGAATTCCTGTGTCCCCAAATATTTCATTTAAATACTTTGGTGTCAGGGTATTATTCCAAATCCACATTTGGTGTATTGCAAAACTAAAGGTAAATAACAAGCTTGATTTGTTATTAAAACTCCAAGAATTCCATTTCAACGTCTGCATCATTCGTTTTAAAGTTCTAATCAAACTATTGCGCGTATATTTTTGATGGCGAGTTTTAATCAGAGTTTTGGTTAAAATGATTGCAGAAGTATCGGGATAAGCCCAAACACCAAATCCCCAGAATTTTGTCATGTGGTTGATTTCGTCTATTGCTAATTGCTCTAAAACGTCTTGAAGTGCCCCGGTTGTATGAGCCATCAGCCATATATAAAGACAAGTCGCCCCGAATTCAGTTGCTACCCGGTGTAAACCATGACGATATAAATCTTCGTAGGGATTATCAGTAGGTAAATAACCTCTAACGGTGCGGAGTTTAGGAGTAATTTTCTCATCCGTTAACTGCTGATAAACCTTTATTAATGCGGGGGTATGCTGACGCTCTTCTTTTTCCCATAACCCCGGCTCTATCAACTTTTCATTTTCACCAATCGTTCCCCCTACATACTGAGCCATTTGTGGATGTAATTTTTCTAAATACTGCCGACTCGTTTGAGTATATCCTCGGATAGGTGCTTCGGTGTCCATCGCACCCACTAAAACCGATAAAAATACTTGTAAATCAATACCAGTTATCTGTTCGCGATGAATACTTTGCCAGTCAATCGGTTTCCAAGCACGCGGTTGTGGTTGGTTAAATTGCGATGGTAAGTCTTTCAAGCGTTTGTGTAATTCATCTGATGCGAGATAATTTTTGATGAGAGAATTTATATTTTGCTGAATTTGGAAATAGTTTGGATGTGAATTTGTTTTACTTGCTTGACTTATCTGAGATTTATTAAGTATTTCTATCATTTAATTTATTATTTAGGTATCTATTTTGCCCTCGTGACTACCAGTTTAAATGCAGTGTTAGTGGTTTGTCAGTCGGGTAAAGTAGGGTAAAAAGTACGATCGAGACGTTGTATCGTAATTGCAGCTAAAAACAAATTTTGTATTCGTTAAGGACATTTTAATAGGAATATTTATATTGATATCGCTATTAATCAAGTTCCTGCCTTCATGATTTCTTTAAAAAAGTAATTGATAGTTTAATGTTGATTTTTTTTGCGATCGCCTGTTAGGGGATATGAGTGAAGGTAATTAAGAAAATAAAGCAGAAAGTCAAGTTTACATAAACTTATCTAAAAAGGCTAGTTTGCAACTGTAGACTAAGATTGAGCTAAACTACCTTGGTCGCTGAAAAATGGATGATGAGGCAGTATTGGTATGGTTGGATACCATAATACCTTCTAAAACTGGAGAACAATTAAGCGAATTAGATAGAATTATTCTTCAACAGGTTTGGCTGGGAAGAAAATATTTAGAAATTGCCGATTTTTACGGCTGTACTGAGGGGCACGCAAAGGATGTGGGTTCTCGGTTATGGAAGTTACTTTCTAAGGTGATGCGTCAAAAGATTACCAAAAGCAACTGTCGCAGGGTTTTAGAAAAGTGTTTTCGTAAAGCCGGTACGATTTCGGGTTTGTTTGATTATCAAAGGGAAAACCTAACCCCCCAGCCCCCTTCCCTAGTAGGGAATGGGGAGAATGTCGAGAGAGGTTTCAATCAAGAAAATATCAATTTTATCGGTCGAAATGATGCAATTAATCGCATTGATGATTTAGTAAATCTTGGTAGCAAAGTTATTGTGATTCAAGGTGAAGGTGGTTTGGGAAAAACTACTTTGGCTCAACAATATCTACATTCTCAAGGATTTGATGTAGTTTTAGAATTGTTGATGGCAAAGGAAACTCAAAATATTACTTCAGCGCAACGGGTGGTGGAAGAATGGTTAAAACATGATTTGGCACAAGAGCCAGGATTGGAATTTGGGGTAACGTTGGGGAGATTGAAGCGACAACTTCACTCTAAACGAATTGGAATTTTAATTGATAATTT
>JBARZF010000084.1:0-6100 GCA_049649675.1 Rivularia sp. (in: cyanobacteria)
GCACAGGTTGGTACTCAATTAGGAATTGCCATTCAGCAAGGAGAATTACTAGAAAAAACCAAAACTCAAGCCACAAAACTTGCTCAAGCTTTTCAAGAATTAAAGCAAACTCAAGCTCAATTAATTCAAGGTGAGAAAATGGCAGGTTTGGGACAGTTAATCGCTGGAGTTGCCCATGAGATAAATAATCCTGTTAGCTTTATTTTTGGTAATCTAACTTATGTTACTGAATACACCCAAGATTTGCTGAAGATAGTTAATCTTTGTCACCAACATCTCGATAATTTACCAGCGGAAATTCAAAAGGAAATTGAAGAAATTGACCTAGATTTTATTATTTCCGACTTACCGAAAACACTCGAATCAATGAAAATAGGAGCAGAGCGTATTCGTGAAATTGTGCTGTCACTGCGTAATTTTTCTCGTAAAGATGAAGCCGATTTGAAAGTAGTAGACATTCACGAAGGATTAGATAGTACTTTACTTATCTTGGGACACCGATTAAAAGCAAATGGTGAATATCCAGGAATTGAGATTATCAAAAAATACGAGAAATTGCCATCAATAGAATGCTTTCCGGCTCAACTGAATCAAGTATTTATGAATATTTTGAGTAATAGCATTGATGCATTAGAACAACAATTTTCTACATCACCTACAAAATTTACAAAATTAACTCTGAATATTGAAATTAGTACCGAAGTAATTAACGATAAAGTTGTAATTAAAATTTCTGATAACGGTTGTGGAATACCAGAAGAAATAAAAGAACGTATTTTTGACCCATTCTTTACCACAAAAGAAGTCGGTAAAGGTACGGGGTTAGGATTACTTATTTGCTATCAAATTATAGTTGAAAAACATCATGGTAAAATTCAATGTTCTTCTCAAGTGGGAGAAGGTACGGAATTTACGATCGAGTTGCCGATAAAGTCTGGTATTTGATAATTTTGACCTTTTTTGAATCCAAAATCTAAAATCCAAATCATCTAGCGCATATTTACCACTTTCGCAGAAATCTTCTGTTCTCGACACTCAGTCATCTTTAGATGACTTTGTGTATAAGAGAGGGGAATTTATTCCAAGGCGGTTATTGACATTTGTGCAAGATCCGAATTTAAGGGGAATGGCAGCTATTATCTCGGAGGTTTGCAATAACCGCGTGGATATGGGCGCAGTCGAACAATAAATCGAACAACCCAAAATCCCTAGCGCATATTTACCACTTTCACGGAATTATTCTGCTCTCGACGCTCTTGTAAAGCTTTATCGATTAATTTTGCAACTAACCAGGAAACAGAGCGCTCGTCTGCTTCTCCCCATTCTTCCAGTTCTTTTTTCCATTCGGGAGGAATGTAAGCAACGACTCTATCTAAATTTGTTTTACCGCCCATATTAAATTAGTTTTATGTTTATGTTTAAGATTGATTACATCCAGCATACAAGCAATATGCTAGTCCTTGCTGTGCTAGCATAACATAGCATCTTTAAACGTAAAAACGTAAAACGTAAATTTTAGATATTACATATGAACAATCAAAACTTACTTTCAATAGGTGGAAATAAGACACAAAATAAAAAAGGACTTGTCTTGCTTTCATCTAGGGAGTTGGATAAAATGCGCGTCGTTGGGAAGCTGGCTGCAAGTCTCCTCAATCATCTTGAGCCAATGGTACAACCTGGGATTAGTACGAAAGATTTAGATGATGAAGCAGCCCGTTTTATGAAGGAAAATGGTAGTGTTAGCGCTACTATCGGTTATGCTCCTCCGAATCATCCACCTTATCCAGGCCACGTTTGTACTAGCGTTAACGAAGTTGTTTGTCACGGAATTCCTAGCTCAAAGCAAATTCTTAAAGACGGGGATATTATTAATATTGATGTGACTCCAATTTTAGATGGTTATCACGGAGATACTTCTAGAACATTTTTGGTTGGTAATGTATCGGATAAAGCTAAGAAATTAGTTGAAGTTACTCGTGAATCAATGATGCGGGGAATTGCTCAAGTAAAGCCTGGTGGAAAAATTGGCGATATTGGTGCTGCAATTCAAGAATATGCTGAAGCAAATGGTTACTCAGTAGTACGAGATATGGTTGGACATGGTGTTGGTAGAGTGTTTCATACAGAACCTCAAGTTCCTCATTATGGAAAAAGAGGTACTGGTTTAAAGTTGCGTAAGGGAATGGTTTTTACGATTGAGCCAATGTTAAATGAAGGAAGTTACGATTTGAAATTTCTATCGGATAAGTGGACTGTAATTACTAAAGATAGAAAGTTATCGGCTCAGTTTGAACATACAGTTGCTGTAACGGATGATGGTGTGGAAATTTTGACTCTGGCTTGAATTGTGAGGATGCACTACATTTTGTTAACCTCTCTCCAAACCTCTCTCCTACTAGGAGAGAGGCTGTTATCTTGCTCCCCTTTCCTTGCAGGAAAGGGGCTGGGGGATAGGTTTTTGGTATGGAATTTTTATTTCTATTTCTTTTTATGCCCAATTTGTAACTTTTATCTGCTTCGATTCAGCATAGATTGGGGTTGACAAGAGCATTTATTGCTTTGAGCTTAGTACTCTTCAAAGCTATCAACAAAAAACACCTTTTCTATGGGTTCATCAAATTTATCCTTCGGGCTTCCATCTCGCTACAGTAGCTTTTTACCTCGTTTCTACCGATTGGCATCTGTAAGTATTATCTCGAATATGATGGTGCCTTTATCTGGAATAGTTGATACTGCTTTTCTCGGACATTTGGCAGATATTCGTTATTTGGCAGGGGTTATTTTAGCGAGCATTTTGTTTGATTATCTTTATCGAATTTTGAAGTTTTTTAGGAATGGTACTAACGCTATTACCGCTCAAGCTGTGGGAGAAAACGATGAGAAAGGGATAGTTTTGGCTTTGTTGCGGAGTAGTTTAATTGCTTTGGCGATCGCCTTTTCGATCCTAATTCTGCAATACCCCATCCAAAAATTTGGTTTTGCTATTCTGGCTGGCTCTGCGGATGTTGAAGTTTTTGGAATCGATTATTTCAATGCTCGCATTTGGGGGGCACCTGCGGTTTTACTTAATTTCGTGCTGATTGGTTGGTTTCTGGGAAGGGAAATGAACTTTTTAGTATTGCTGATTTCGTTTGTAGGCAATGCTTCTAATGTGGTTTTAGATTATTTAACGATTAATAGATTGGGTTGGGCAAGCACTGGAGCGGGATTAGCTACGGCTTTGAGTCAATATTTAGCATTGTTGGTGGCGCTAATTGGAGTCGGTTTTAGTTTACGAAGGAAAGCATTACCTGCACTCAAAGATATATTTGATTGGCAAGCTCTGAAAGCGAGTGTGGTACTCAAAAGCAATATTTTGATTCGTTATCTGGCTATGATTACCGCTTATTCTATTTTTACTAATCTCAGCGCAGCGATGGGAAATGAGGTAATTGCAGAAAACGGATTGCTGCTGCAAATTGTTTTATTAAGTCAGTTTACGGTTAACGGTATTGGTTTAACTACTCAATCTTTGATAGGTAACTTCAAAGGTAAAGGGGAAACCGAGCAGATGATACCGTTGTTGCAGGTTTCTATATTCACCGGCGTGCTGATTGCATCTATATTTGCTTCAGTGTCAATTTTATTTCCGCAAACGATTTTTGGTTTATTAACCAGTCATACAGATATTAGTCAATCAGTTGTTAGTTATAGGGATTGGTTGCTACCGCTGCTAACTTGTGGTGCGATCGCCTTTATGTTTGAAGGGTATACTGTGGGATTAAAAGAAGGAGTAAAACTGCGTAATTCTGCTTTGATTGCTTTGGGATTGGGATTCGCTCCAGTAGCTGGAATAGCTTGGTATTTGCAAAACAATCATCTATTGTGGTTATCGCTGACATCCTACATGGCAACATTAATGGTGTCTCTTGGGGTACAAATTCCCCGAATGCAGAAGGGAACAATAAATTAGTTAGGAATTTTAGAAGTTGGGAGTTAGAAATTTTTAATTATTTATTCTCCCTCCTCTACCCGTTGCCCGAACTCTATTTCATTAACCCTTATATAACAGTCGGCGTTGAGTAATTAATTTCCAAATATGTGATGCATATTAATTGACTTAGGAAGGAAAATTTCATTTACTTATCAATAGTTTCTAAGCGGGCAAACGCATCTAACATTAATAAAACTAAATGGACAAAAAATGAAGCTTATGTATGCGAGGCAAAAATAGAATTTATCGCCAATCTAATTTTTACCAGTAGATGAAAAGTAATAATTATATCTTATCTGTTCTCAGTAAATTGAGTTTAATCCAATATTTTGGGGCTTTATTGAGAATTAGCCATGTTTTATTGACAAGATATGTTAGCCCTGTTAAATTAATCATGCACTTTCACTTCTACTGATTGGATAAAAGTCAGGGAGAGTGTGGAACCCGCAAATTAAGTAGTTATTATCATCTTAATCAAAAATATGAAAAAAATTTTAATTAGTCATCCTATTCATCATAATACTATTATTAAACTTGGACTTGAAGAAAAAATATCTATATTAAGTAAAAATAGAGAAGAAATATTTTTATATGTTCCTGACATTGGATATAACAAAATTCAAAATAAAGATATTACTTTAGATAAATTGATTTATCACCTCAAAACTTTTCAACCGGATATTCTTATTGTAGGGAGTAATGATGTACCGGGTATTGCAATTACTTCTTGGCGTAAAGCTGTGGGTAAAAATAAAAATATTCTTATCATTAGAAGAGGGGTAGATACTAGAGCTATAGATATTAAGACTGCACAGGAACACAATGTCTTAGTTACTAATCTTCCAGGCATTAATTCTCCTTATGTTGCTCAACACATGATTAAGTATTTAAATCTTAAAAACCCTAAAACAAATAGCAAGATTGCTATTATTGGTATAGGTAATATTGGCAAGGTAATTGCCAATCAATCTATAGAATACGGGCTAAATGTCTACTTATTTAGTCCATCTTTACAAGACAGAAATAAGCGCTTATCAACATTAAAAATTAGGGGAATCAATCCTGAAAAAGTTATCTGTACTCTTTCTATAGACGAGGTTATCCAAGATGCTAATTATGTGGCAATTGCTATCCCTTGGTTAAATAATTCCGGTCTTAATAATGCGGGAATAATTGAAAAAAAACATATTGATAGTTTAGGCTTAAATACAAAAATTGTTTCGGCTTCAGTCCCTTTAATTTTTTCTAACCAAGCACTTACTATGATGAATAATTTAGCCAAAGAAAAAAAAATATTTGTTCGCATTGATACTTCCAAAAATCGTGCCGATGAAGTAAGAGAAAAATATATTCATCTAGATATTTATCACAATCAAGCTTTCGCTGCTTCTGAATGCCAGATAGCTTTAGATGAAGCTATCTTAGATAAAATACGAACTTTTAATTAAATCAAAGAATCGCGAACACAGATGAGTTGCAGAACATTCAGGCATAAACCAGTCTAGCTCTGGGTTCGACAAACTACTCCTGTTAAGTAAGGTGTAATAAAAAATTGTCATGACTAATCTGTACTAAATGCTCTGCTAAATTCAGTAGGGCAGCAAAATTTCTCGCCCAAGTGCGATAGCGAAGCGAGAAAGGCAAGCAGCACGCCCCATTTTTCTAGTCTGCGATACTTTTTATCTGCCATTAGTTGAGTCAATCTACCAGAAAGCATCTTTAAAACGCAGAAACTTTGGGTAAAAGAATACGTGAAGAAGACGGGATTAACAATGCCATCGCCATTATACAAAGTGTTGCTATAAAATAAATACTTTTTGCTACACTCAGAAAGTTGTCAAAAAATGTTTTAAAAATGGTACAGACGAATTTCGAGCCATATCAAAACCCAAAAGGTAATTGGTGGAAAAATTTTATTGCTGTAGTTGCGGTTATTAATCTTGTATTAGTGTTATTTAACTTCAGCTATATTCCTTTAAGGGATGTTTATTTAAAGCATATTCCTGCTATTACCGCTTATGATTCGGTTAAAAGTATCGAACCACATCCGGTTACTCAACGTTATCTAAATACAGTTGATATTTTAGAAACGCATCTGCAAAAAACCGGGTTGCAAGCTAATTC
>JBARZF010000085.1:0-1671 GCA_049649675.1 Rivularia sp. (in: cyanobacteria)
CTAACCATCGTTCGGGTTCTGGCTTGAATACTGGGATCAAAATTCTGTTTTCGGCAAATTGGGTTACAGTTTCTTCTTGATCTAAAATCTTTTTAGTTCGAGAAGATACCTTACGCATCAGCGGACGCAATGCTCGTGCTAAAGCCAGTTGATTCCGCAATCCTGGGGCTGCGGGTGTTTTAAAGGGAATAGTATCTGAAGCGGATTGTGACTGAGTATCATTTGAGGAACTGGGAAGATTGACAGATGCTGCTGGTTGTGCAGGTTCGGGAATAGCTGATGGTGGTAACTCAGTATTGTCTTCAATCTCTGTTGTGGTAGTCTTCGTCTGGGTTTCCTCAGCAGGTTTTGTTGTCGCAGAAGTTTTATTAACATCACCCATTTGAACCGCTAAGTATAACAGGTCAGCAATTTCTTCTGCATCAAGTTCGAGTTGAGCCTGCTTTAAGGAAGCCCATAATTCACCAATACTCTCAGAGTCAGTTATCTGCTTCACGATCTAATTAAACATAATTAATTACATAATGTCATTGCGAGCGAAGCGAAGCAATCACAGCCCTTGCGATTGCTTCGCTTCGCTCGCAATGACGGTAAATATTTTTTTCAACTATCTATCTTATGGGTTAAGGCTTTTGAACAATTGTTCAATCAATTTTTGCTTATTTTCACCTGCGGGTGCATATTTACGAGTCATTAAATAAATCGCATTCAGTAATTGATCGGTCGCTAAATCGTCTTGTTTCTTGTCGCGCTTTTCGAGAAATTGCTTGATTAATTCCTCAGCTTTTGCTAACAACTCAGTTTCATTTTTTTGATCTAACTTATCCAAAAAATGAGCTTTAACAATATTTTCTAGTTCTTCTTGGTTGGGTTCTTTGATATCCAAGCGCAAACAGCGACGTAAAAAGGCTGGGGGAAAATCTCGCTCTCCATTACTGGTGAGGATAATGAAGGGAAAGTTATTGCATTGTATGCGCCCTTGGTTTATATTAACTTTGATTTTTTTGTAAGTATGTTCTGTTTTATCTTTATAAGCAGTTCGTACCTCTACAGTTTCCAACTTTTCGGCAATCCGCACAAGTTCGGGGATTTCAAATTGTCCTTCTTCAAAAACGTGTAATAAATCGTTGGGTAAGTCAATATCGCTTTTATCAATTTCGTCAATCAGTAATGCTCGTGGTCTTTCTGATGGTAATAAAGCGGTTCCTAACGGCCCAAGTTGGATGTATTTACCAATTTCCTTGAGATTATTTGCATCATTCGTACCTTGTTGCGGGATATCTTGAAGACGGGCGATCGCATCGTAGGAATAAAGCCCATCTTTGAGAGTAGTCCGAGTTGTAATTGGCCAGTACAAAACTTCACCTAATTGTAACTGGTAGGCAACAGCATAAGCTAAGGATGTTTTTCCCGTACCCGGTTTTCCTGTTACTAATAAAGGTCGTCGTAGATACAAAGCCGCATTAACTAACTCTACATCTTCAGCGCGAGCTTGAAAGGTAGCACCCCGTTTGTTCTTGTTATCATTAGTTTTGTCATCATCACCATATTTACGCCAACTTGGCGGGGGTGGTAAATTGTTGATATCATCATGGGGTTCTTTACCCGCTTGAAAAATCTTCCAGTCATTATTCATAAAAATATTTCATAAATTAGTTTGGCATAGATAAT
>JBARZF010000086.1:0-11393 GCA_049649675.1 Rivularia sp. (in: cyanobacteria)
AAGGGATGGCTGTTGTTTATTACAAACCATTGATGATAGGGATTAAGATAATCCCACATTAGCAACGATTCAAAGGTGGTATTTGCAGCGATACTACCTAACCATAAACTTTGTTCGTGACCAACTGGTATTAATAGGTTTAAACTCTCTAATTGCCAAGGTGTTTGTTTTTTCTTCGCTATATCCGAGGCAGTAGCAATGGCAATTTTGAGTAAACCGCGAATCAATGCGTTGGGGTTTCCAGTTACTTCCGCACCAATTCTATCGCTCAAGAAAACTCTGCTTCTCGATAACCACAAACCTGTTGAGGTAAGCAAATACCAAATTCCATAAATGCCATTAGCGATTATCCCTACAACTGTACCTCCAATTCGGTTGGATATATTATCACCTTGTTGGGAAATCAGTTGATATAGTTTATAAATCGGAATTGTTACCGACAGCATTACAGACATCACTACACAATCTAGGCGACCGATTTGACTCAATTGAGAGGCTATTATTGCCGCGATTTCATCATCTTCAAGTTGCTCTAAAAGTCCCTGACTAACTATTATGCGAGCGGTACGGGGCAAATGACCGTAACAGAATGCTACTGGTGCTGCGATCGGTAAAATCCCTAAATTTGGTAAGCTCCAGCCTCGCGGTTGACAGTAGCGTTGCAGTACCCGTAATGATTCATGAGAATATGTATTTAAAGTTTCTCTTTCTAATTCTTTCTTTCTGTAAAATTTCGATAGCAACCAGTCAAGTAACCACGGTGAAACAGCTATTATGACGGTAAATAGACTAGCTATTAGTAAACTTGGATCTTTGTATAAAAACTGTATGTCTTCTACAAATGGCAGAGGAACTAAAATATTATTGTTGATTGAATTTGCTACTAACTGTACTAGCGTTTTTACCAGCCAACATAAAGCAAATATTGTGCCAATTCCCAACAATGGCAAGCGAATAGATTTTATAAACTTTGCTTTTGGCAGGGGTTGCCATACCTTTGCCCTTCCTCCCAAACGCCAATGAATATTAGAGTTAATATTGGGACTTTTAGAATTTGGTTGAGAATTTGCTTGAGAATTTGCTTGAGAAGCGGGTACTATTTCACCGCCACGAGGTTTTTTTTTCGTGTCTACGGAAGACTCTTTCAAAGTCGAAGGATTTATAGCTTCTGAGTTTGAAAATAATGGTGGAGGTGGAGGTGGAGGTGGAGGTGGGGTAGGAGTCGTAATGCTGGGGGACTCAGATTTTAATTCTTCTATTTCTTCTTCTGGCGATTCAAAAGCAACGAATCCCGTTGAGTGCAGTTTCTTATTTTTATCGGGATACTTTTTTCTCAGTTGCTTCAAAGAGTTTTCTGCCCACTGTTGAACTTGAGAATTATTACTTTCAACGAGAGATTCACACACCGCGATCGCCATTTCAATTTCGCCGCTGCGGGAGTAAGCGACTACTAAGCCAACCTGGGCTTGTAAGCTTTTATTAGTATCATCATCCCTAGCTGCAACATCTTCTAAGATGATTTTTGCCGTGCGATAATCTTCTTTTTTGAGGGCAGCTAAACCGTCCTTCAAAGATGATTTGGAGTGTGAAGACATAGATATTCTTTCACCAAAGGTATTTAAGAATAGTTACTGACTTTGTGTCGTGAAAATATCGCCCATGATTGGGAAACGGGCTATAAAGCCCGCCATAATTCGGTTTTGTGGATAATAAATAGCCCTACGAAGTTGAAGTTGTTCCGGATACGGGAGCTATGGCATTTAACTTTAACTCCGGATGATCTTGCTTTAATTGATTCGTGTTCCATTCATTACGGAATAATAATACAGGTCGTCCCATACTATCCTTCATGGTGGTAGTGTTGAACAAACGTCCCACTTTTTCCAAAGCTTCCCAACCACCTTCTACCCAACGGGCTACGCTGTAAGGTAAATATTCCAAACGAGTTTCTACACCATACTCGTTTTCCAAACGATACTGTACAACTTCAAGCTGTAACTGTCCGACTGCTGCCAAAATTGGATCGCGTTTGGATTCATCCACCGAATACATAATTTGCACCGCTCCTTCTTCGCGCAATTCCGTGACACCTTTTTGAAATTGCTTAAATTTTGAAGGATTGGGATTTCTCAAAATGGCAAACAACTCCGGTGAAAAATAGGGGATACCCTCATATTCTAATTTTTTACCCGTGTAAATTGTATCGCCAATTGCAAAAACACCGGGATTATTTAAACCAATAATATCTCCCGGATAAGCTTCATCAATAGATTCGCGTTCTTGAGCAAAAAGTTTTTGCGGACGAGATAAACGCACGTTCTTACCAGTACGAGCGTGATTAACTGTCATATCTTTTTCAAATCGACCCGTACATACGCGGATAAAAGCAACGCGATCGCGATGTTTGGGATCCATATTTGCTTGCAGCTTGAACACAAAACCGGAAAAATCCGGGTAAGTGGGGGGAACTTCACCCACGCTACTGCTATGAGAACCGGGCTTGAGAGCGCATTTGAGAAAATTCTTGAGGAATAATTCTACGCCGAAATTAGTCATTGCCGATCCAAAAAACACCGGAGTCATTTTGCCTTGGTGGATCAAATCCATGTCTAATTCGGGGCCGACTCCATCTAAGAGTTCCAAATCGTCTTTGAGTTGATGATAAAGCTCCTGTTCCAAAAGCTCTTCAATTTTGGCATCACCCAAACCAACTATCGTATTTGCGGCTTCCTTGCTACCGTGGGCGCTTCTTTCAAACAAATGGATTTTTTGCTCTTGACGATCGAATACACCTTTAAAGCGATCGCCCATGCCGATAGGCCAGTTTACCGCATAAGTTTGTAAATTTAATTCTTGTTCAATTTCATCTAAAAGTTCTAATGGTTCTCTTCCGGGACGATCGAGTTTATTTATGAAAGTAAAAATTGGAATACCCCGCATTTTACAAACTTCAAATAATTTTCGCGTCTGGGGTTCCAAACCTTTTGCGACGTCAATCAACATGACTGCATTATCGGCAGCGCTGAGAGTACGATATGTGTCTTCACTAAAGTCTTGGTGTCCGGGAGTATCTAATAAATTTATTTGACAATTTTTGTACTCGAACTGCAACACCGTTGAGGTAATAGAAATACCTCTTTGCTGTTCCATTGCCATCCAGTCAGATGTAGCTTTACGCTGTGCCCGTCTAGCTTTTACAGAACCAGCTTCGTGAATGGCACCCCCGTACAGAAGTAGTTTTTCAGTCAGAGTAGTTTTACCAGCATCCGGATGAGAAATGATGGCAAAATTGCGACGACGTTCAACTTCTTCGTAAATTTCCTTCTCAAGTTCAGTTGACATAAGGTATTTGTTTGGTTGTATTCTATCTAAAATAATTGTTTTTCAATTTAGCAGAAGTCTTTTTATCTTAAGACAACTCCACCAGGTAATCGGTTCGTTATATAATTCGGTCATCTCAACATCAGGGGAGGAAAAATGTACGACACCGACAGCAGAAAGCTTTTATCAGCACTTTGTCATGGAGCGATTTTTTTAAACTTCATAGTGGTACCTATTGCCATTCCTATTGTGATATTTTTTACGACTAAAGATCCAGTTGTAAAAGATAATGCCAAAGAAGCTTTAAATTTCTACTTGAACGTTTGGCTGTGTGGAGTAATTATCGGAGTGCTAGCTACCGTTACTTTCGGTTTACTCTCACCTCTATTAGGTTTATGGTTTGTCGTTCATTGGGGACTTACGATTTGGGCACTTTTCCACGTTTTAGGAGAATCAGAGAAACCTTTTCGCTATCCCTTCATTCTTAGAGTCATTTAGCATTTATTAACCAGCAGGTGCTGACAGACGATCGCAAGTTACTTTTAGTTAGCTTAAAAGCCCCAAAGACTCACAGCTATTACTTTTTTAACTTGCGCTACTCACACATCTTATTTTTTATCAAAAGTCCGTTTCAGTTAACTACTCTCATTGCAATGCTCAATGATACCAACTTTTCCAATGTTGCAAAAAATCTTATGAAGTCGAGTATTTATCCTCACAATAATTAAAGATTAAATTATTAACGCTACATAACTTTTTGGAGAAATCCTAGCCACACCCCCGAATGCCAGTAAATAAAGTATAAAGCAGGCATTCGGCGGTTGTGGTTTTGTCATACCTGAGAGCGAAAATAAATTTCAACTTGTCGGGAATCTGCTGTGTTTCATCAGAATATTAACAATTGTGAAAAATAATTGACTAAAGAAACAAACATGCAACCAAAAATTGATTAAATAATATTTTCAAGTGAATACTTTTTAAGTTTTTTTAGGATATATATACAGCTAGTTGTAAAATACAAAATTGCCCCACATCTTGGCAGACAGTAGGGCATAGGAAAGTTAAGCGCTGTTTGCAGTTTGTCCTTTGAAAGTTCAATTTTGCTTGCAGTTTGTGACGCTTTTGATTTTGTCTGTAAAAGTTTTCCTTACTGTTTAAAAAAATTATGTTTCCTACCCATCGTCCCCGCCGTCTGCGTAGCCATCCTCAATTGCGTCGGATGGTACGCGAAACCGTATTAACTACAAACGATTTGATTTATCCTTTGTTTGCCGTACCGGGTGAAGGAATAGCCAACGAAGTAAAATCAATGCCGGGAGTTTTTCAACTTTCTGTTGACAAAATTGTCGAGGAAGCAAAAGAAGTTTACGATTTGGGAATTCCCGGTGTTATTTTATTTGGTATTCCTGAAGATAAAGATATAGAAGCGACAGGTGCTTGGCATGATTGTGGCATGATTCAAAAAGCTTCTACTGCAATCAAAGAAGCAGTCCCAGATTTGATTGTAATTGCGGACACTTGTTTGTGCGAGTATACCAGTCACGGTCACTGCGGTTATTTGCAAGTAGGCGATTTAAGCGGTAGAGTCTTGAACGACCCCACCTTAGAATTACTCAAGAAAACAGCGGTATCTCAAGCTCAAGCTGGTGCTGATATTATCGCTCCCTCTGGAATGATGGATGGTTTCGTGCAGGCTATTCGCGCAGGTTTGGATGAAGCTGGATTTCAAGACACGCCGATTATGTCCTACGCTGCCAAATATGCTTCTGCATACTACGGGCCATTCCGCGATGCAGCCGATTCATCACCACAATTTGGCGATCGCCGAACTTATCAAATGGACCCCGGCAACTCCCGCGAAGCAATCAAAGAAATCGAATTAGATATTGCTGAAGGGGCTGATATGTTAATGGTTAAGCCTGCTTTGTCGTACATGGATATAATTTGGCGCGTCAAACAAGCTTGTAATCTGCCAGTCGCGGCTTACAACGTTTCCGGCGAATATTCCATGATTAAAGCCGCAGCCCTCAATGGCTGGATTGATGAAGAACGAGTTGTACTTGAAACTTTAACCAGCTTTAAGCGTGCCGGTGCCGACTTAATTTTGACCTACCACGCTAAAGATGCAGCGCGATGGTTGTGATAAGCAGAACGAAGCACAAAGATTAATCCCGTATTGCACAAGGGAGTAGGGAGCAGGAGTAGGGAGTAGAGGAAAAAGACGATATTAATTTAAGTTGTTAGTTGTGCAAAATGATAAGTCTTGTAAAGATTTTTTGCCGACACTTGAGCATATTTATTAAGTTTCGGAACTAATATTATTTTCTAATATATTCTTTTTCCCCGTTCCCTATTCCCCCCAACCCTGTTCCCCCAAACCCTGTTCTAGGACTATTTAATTGGCATAACAATTACGGAATAACTTTAATTTTTTATATAGAAACTATTATATCGTCTAATTTTATTATCCAAAAATTTTTAAATATAAGCCAAAAAATATCGTAAATACTATCGCTGTATTTTTCACATCTATCTTTTTATAGATATTAATTAGAAGAAAAACTGTAGAAGATAGTAAAAGATTAATTGCAGTATGGTTAGATTGCTATAGGGGTATACAAAGTCCTATACAATAATATAGTTAACAAATAATTTTCAATTGGCTTTTTTTTTGTCAATTGATTTAATAAATCCAATTAATGAGTTTTGAAAAGGGAGCATTGAGATATGGATATGCAAGTCCTGAGAGAACGTGCGGGACTCAGCCGTGCAGAGGTTGCGTTCAGGCTTGCAATCAGTGAAACGAGCGTTCGCAACTGGGAAGCAGGGCGAACCGAACCAACCATGACACCGAAAAAATACTGGGATGCGTTGCGCCTGTTCAAATGTACGCCAGAAGAGTTAGCTGGAGCAAGCGAAAAATCAATTAATCAAAGACACAAACGCAAACCAGGAAGACCAAGAAGATTTGCAGAAAATAGCGATTATAATCAAACTGCTGGAACAAGCGTAACTCAAGCAAATTCTGAAGATTCAACAGTTTCTTATAATCGCTAAACTTTCAATTTACAAAGATTTTTTTCTTTAAAATTCTTTGTAAAAGTAATAATACAGAAATCGACTTGCCTACTTGATGTTGCTGTCTTTTGAGCAACAAACCACTGCCGCAGTTTTAGATGATCTCCAGAGTTGTAGTTATATCGGTAAACTATAACGCTGGAGTTTTTTTATGTTTGTGACAATTTGACTTTGTAATTCTATTAGTGAATTGCAGCACTGAAGTTTTAGGTATATTAGTTTGACTCAAAGTCGCCGTCTAATTGAACCTTACAATTATACGGTTTGAATCTGTAGAGGTAAAAAAAGCCGTTCTAAAAGAACGGGGCTTGAATCCCACTAATTTCGGTCATTTAGCTCGCCACCAAATGAATTCCGGTGAACAAAAGATGCAGATAATCCAGCGAAATATCGATTGCTCTTGTGAGTGAGCATTCCAAATCTCATGGTGAATGATGTATTGATCGCCTCGTTGCAATCAGATCGGCGGTAACTGGAGAACTGGCAAGTTTTCTGTTCCTGTGAAAATCCATAACATCCCCGCGATCGCCTTTTTGACACTCCCCTTCAATTTATTGATGGGGATTCTTGCTTCATCCGTCCGAAGAAAGAAATCTAAATACGAGTATTCAAATCTCCCCGGCAGGGATACGTCCACAAACTAGCACGGGCTGCCCGACCGCGTTTGAAAAGATTTATTCAATTTCTTACTTCGACTCCCACATTTATACAAGATTCTGGGCTTATTGCCCCCAGGGTGACCGATCGGGGTCTGTCCGCGCTTACCTGCTAGGCTTTTTAAATGTGCGCTTTACCGCTTCAAACAATATACCATCGATTTGTAATGGAACTGGCGACTAAAGTCGCGAGCGCACTACACCCCCATAATTAGAAATTAGGGGCACTGTGCGCGCTGAGGGTAGGGAAACTTACAACTGAGGGTTTTGACAATTGAACCGAGGTAAGTGGGTTGAAAGGAACACGAGTACAGGTGCCATTAGTAGCTACTACAGCGCAGAAAGATCCAAATTAGGCGGTAGCAGCACCGCATCAATCACATGGATAACGCCGTTACTGGCTGCCACGTCAGCTTGCACAACCTTCGCACCATTGACAGTGACATTTCCTGCATCGGCCGTCAGGTTCAAATTTGCACCCTCAACGCTGGGCACCGGCCCCGTCTTGACCGCGCTCGCAGGCACATTGCCAGCAACCACGTGGTAGGTGAGGATCTTGGTTAGCGCTGCTTTATTCTTAGGCAGCAAGAGCTTTTCCAACACTCCGGCAGGGAGTGCGGTAAACGCCTCATCGGTCGGAGCAAAGACGGTGTAAGGCCCTGCCGCATTGAGCGTATCGACCAGATCGGCAGCTTTTAGAGCCGCGACTAGGGTGTTGAAGGAGCCGTTGGCGATCGCCGTCTCTACAATTGTCTGGCTTGACGCGGTGCCTTCGGTTGTGGATGGGGCAGTGGGGGCTGGTGTTGTGGCTACGTCCTGGTTTTCGCAAGCGACGGCGACTGGCATCAGCAACAGAACAGCCGCAATGCCTGCAAATTTGTTCGTGAATTTGAAAGAACTGAAGAGTTTCATTGTTTTCTGTGGGGTTAAGGGGAAAACGAAAGCTGAGTCTTTTGTTTTAGGAAGATGCCTAAGCCCGATCGGCTTTCAATAGGTATACGAAGCGAGATTGCGATCGGATGAATCTTTTTTTCTATTATGGAAAATCTTGCAGCAGGACTTGGATTCCAAAGCTGTGCTACGGAACACCTACGATGAAGATGAAGAATCTGGAATCTTTACCTACACCCCTTCTACTGGCTTAACTGAAGCTTCGCATTACTAATGGTCCAGCGGAGGTAATCGGATCGGTCGGGGCATCTAACGTGATTAGCAACTGCGAAGGATTCTTCGTGCAAGCTGCATTTGGAGCAATCCATTGTGCCGTACCACTGTCATTTTGGCGAAACTGTCCGCAGTACACCGGAGCAGAGGATGGCTTGGCAACTGACCAAAGCCGATAGATTTGATTGTCTGAGAGCTTGGGCATCCCTTGAGCAACGAGCGTCACGGTGCGATCGCCCGACTTTGCCAAGAGGCGTGCCGTAGCAAGACGGCTGTTTTTCGGGTTTGATTTTGCGCCAACCAGCGAATATATCTGTATACCCGGTTGACTGAGCCGCGCGATCGCTTTTTGATTCGCTTGCAGTTCACTCTGAAGAAGCTTTAGCTCGGTATTCTTGGCTTCAAGCTGTTGCTGAAGGGCGACCGTTTGCTGAACCTGCCAACTCAGTTGAACCTGGTTTAACCCCAGCGCTATGACTGCTCCTGCTGCAATACTCGTGGCGATCGCAGGTATCCATTGTTTCCAATTGCGACGACTTGGGGCGAAGGGAACAACATTGGACTCGGGTGGGTCTGGATGAGGGACGACTGCTGACTGAAGCGCCGCACTAATAATTTTGTCCTTGAGGCGAGCGGAGGGGTCTAGCAGCGGCATATCGTAGGGAAGCAGCGCAAACGCTTCTCGAAAGGACTCGATTTCACCAGCGATCGCGGGGGATTGTGCGATCGCCTGGTTTAAGCGATCGGCTTCCTCATGACTCAGATCGTCGAGAATAGAGCCTGCTACTAAATCGGTTTCGTTGGGGTTCTCATCGTCGCGAATCATAGTGGTTTGGGTTGGCATAGGAGCGATCAAACGAGAGGGTTGAGTGCTGCGCGAAGCTTTTTGAGGGCTTGACGAGCGCGGGATTTGACAGTGCCGAGGGGAATGCCGTCTCGCTTCGCTATCTCTGACTGGCTCAGTCCCTGATAATAGGCGGTTTCTAGCAGATGCCTGTCTTCGGGTGAAAGCTGTTTAAGCGCCTCACGGACTAGCTGAGTTCGCTCCTCCACAGTAACAAATTCTAGCGGGGGATTGTAGTCTGGTGCGCCCTCTGAGAAGGTTTGAAATCGCTGAAGTTTTCGCTCGCTAGACTGGCGCGATCGTACTCGATCGATGGAACGCGATCGAGTCAGGGTGATGAGAAAGCCGCTGAGCGATCCTTTAGGAGGCTGATAGATGTCGCTGCGCTGCCAAAGGCGAAGGAATATTTCTTGAGTCACCTCTTCGGCTTCTTCAATGTTGTTGAGGATCTGAACTGCCGTGCTGTATACGAGTCTGCCGTAGCGATCGTAGAGTATGTCTAAAGCTTTGACCTGCTGTGCCTGAATTGCCAAAAAAATCTCCAGATCTGTTAATTGTTCATTGACAGTAGGCAAAGGCATCGAATCCATAGGGCGAGTCAACTTAAATGGAAAAGACGGAGCAGCAATACGATAGTCTAGCAGGTAGAGGTGTAAAAGCGAACGATCTAGGCTTTTGATGGCAGACTTGCTCAACGATGAACTTGCCGATCTCGCTTGTTCTGCGGAGGGCTAACTATTTATTATACGGAAACTTTCCGTCTATTAAACGTAAGTGGCCAACCCCAACATCATAATTTTCTCAACAAGGAATTTAATTGCTTGCGTTTCTCTACGAACACGAATGACAACGTTCCGCTTATCTTTTTAATCTTGAAATCTTGTATCCAAACCGTTAATACAGATGAATGTTGCGCTGACTCTTGTGTCCAGTGAACAGCTCAAAACGCTCGAAAGCAATTTAAGATTTTTGCATAACTCGTGATATTTTTACCGTATTTTTCACGGAGACGCGATAAAATTCATTCAACAATATTTGTAAATTTTGATCTAATGGCAGAAACTCTATTTTTTAATGCTTTGCGGGAAGCCACTGATGAGGAAATGGCGCGAGATAAAACCGTGATGGTACTTGGTGAAGATGTGGGACACTATGGTGGTTCCTACAAAGTAACTAAAGACTTATACAAAAAATATGGCGAATTGAGAGTTTTAGATACACCCATTGCCGAAAACAGTTTTACCGGATTAGCGGTAGGTGCTGCAATGACCGGGTTAAGACCGATAATTGAAGGCATGAATATGGGCTTTTTGCTATTAGCCTTCAACCAGATATCCAATAATGCCGGAATGTTGCGCTACACGAGCGGCGGTAACTTTAAAATACCTTTAGTAATTCGCGGTCCCGGTGGAGTCGGAAGACAGCTAGGTGCAGAACATTCCCAGCGTTTAGAAGCTTACTTCCAAGCAGTTCCAGGATTAAAAATCGTTGCTTGTTCCACGCCTTACAATGCAAAAGGTTTATTAAAATCAGCTATTCGCGACGATAATCCGGTATTGTTCTTTGAACACGTACTGCTTTATAACTTAAAAGAAGATTTACCAGAAGAAGAATACCTGGTGCCGTTAGATAAAGCAGAAGTTGTGCGAAGCGGTAAAGATGTCACAATTATTACTTACTCGCGGATGCGCCATCATGTAATGCAAGCCGTAAAGACATTAGAAAAATCAGGTTTTGATCCAGAAGTTATTGACCTAATTTCTTTAAAACCTTTAGACTTTGATACCATCGGTGAATCCATACGCAAAACTCACCGAGTGATTATTGTAGAAGAATGCATGAGAACTGGAGGGGTAGCAGCAGAAATTATCGCTTCAATCAACGAACGCTTATTTGATGAATTGGATGCGCCAGTATTGCGACTTTCTTCTCAAGACATTCCCACACCTTACAACGGCAACTTAGAAAGATTAACAATTGTTCAACCAGAGCAAATTGTTGAAGCAGTAGAAAAAATGGTTGCGGCAAAAGTCTGAACGAGTTAGGAGTTGGGAGGCGCGGAATTAGGAGTTAGGAATAAGAAGTTTATATTTCTCCTTGTCCCCTTGTCTCCTTGTCTCCCCATCCCCCCATCTCCCCCTCTCTCCTCTCCCCAATGCCCAATTCCTAATGCATCAAATTGATAACTGTTCACTCATAACCGATAAAGAAGCGCTATTATAGCGTTTGTCGCGCTTTTTGGGGATGGTATGCAAAAACAGCGATTGTTTTTAGCCTTAATTTTTGTTTTAGTAATTGCCGCAGTGACGGTAATTGCTACGATTCCGGTG
>JBARZF010000087.1:0-18805 GCA_049649675.1 Rivularia sp. (in: cyanobacteria)
CTATTACCAGCGAGCAAGATGCTCGCACTACTTAAAATTTTACGAATTATTTAAGACTGCTATAAAAGTTATAAATTTAAATTGATAACTGCTCACTGATAACTGCTCACTGATAACTGCTCACTGATAACTGTTCACTGCTCACTGATAACTGCTCACTGATAACTGCTCACTGATAACTGCTCACTGATAATTGATTACTGATTAAATTATGAAAAAAAGTTCTCTAAAAACAATACTACTGTGGATAGCAATTATTTTTGTAGTTGTCTTCAGTTTGGCTCCGGCTTTGTGGCAATTATTGACTTCATTTAAGGTGAATGAAGATATTTCTAAATTTCCGACGATTTATTTTCCGACTCGTATTACTTTGAGTCATTACACAGAGTTATTTACTCGTCGTCCGTTTTGGCGCTATACATTAAACAGTGCTTTTGTTTCGATTCTTTCTACAGCTTTTTCTTTGGGTATCGGTGCGCCTGCTGCTTATGCTTTAGCACGTTTGCGTCCCAAGGGTCAAAATATTATTCTCGCAGGCATTTTGGTTGTTACTTTGTTTCCGGGTATTTTGTTGTTTTTAGGACTGTTAGAAATTGTTCAATTATTGCATTTGGGTAACAACTATTTAGCGTTGATAATTCCTTATACAGCAATAAATTTACCATTAACTATTTTAGTGTTACGCAGTTTTTTCGAGCAATTACCTAAAGATTTAGAAGATTCAGCAAGGGTTGACGGTTACAATACCTGGCAAACACTAACGCAAATTATCTTACCGATGACTCTTCCGGCATTGGTGACAACAGGAATTCTTACCTTTATTTTTGCATGGAATGAATTTATATTCGCTTTAACCTTTATTACCCGCGAAAATATGAAAACAATTCCCGTTGCAGCAGCCCAATTAAGCGGTGCATCAACTTTTGAAATACCCTATGGTCCCATTGCAGCAGCGACAGTTTTAGGAACATTACCTTTAGTATTATTAGTTCTATTTTTCCAGCGCAAAATTGTTCAAGGGCTTACCGCAGGAGCGGTTAAAGGGTAAGTCGATTTTAGATTTTAGATTTTAGATTTTGGATTGTATCTCAAATCTATCAATTATCTATTACATCTTTAATAATCCAAAATCATAAATCTGTAATTGCCTAGAAGCGTATTTAAGAAGAGTAATTCAAAATGCGTCGATGCGCCCGTTTTGGGGTTCGTGAATCTACACCCGAACGCCATTTCCTCTACTTTCCGCAAAATCCAAAATCCAAAATCCAAAATCCAAAATTGAAATATGGCAATACTTCAACTAAAAAACTTAAACAAAACCTTTTCTCCGAAAGTTATTCCTGTGAAAGATATTAGTTTATCTGTGGAGGATAGCGAGTTTCTGACATTATTAGGTCCTAGCGGTTGCGGTAAGTCTACAACTTTAAGGATGATTGCGGGTTTGGAAGAGGTGACGCGAGGAAAAATATTCCTGGGAACTGAAGATATTACATACAAACGTGCTGGCGATCGCAACATGGCGATGGTGTTCCAAAGTTACGCGCTTTACCCGCACATGACGGTACGGCAAAACCTGGCTTCGGGATTAAAGTTGAAAAAAGTACCCAGTGGGGAAATTCAAAGCCGAGTTTCCGAAGTTGCTGGACTTTTGGGTTTAGAAGATTTGTTTCAACGCAAACCCGGACAACTTTCTGGAGGGCAAAGACAGCGGGTTGCTGTAGGTAGAGCTTTGGTGCGTAAAGCTGAAGCATATTTATTAGACGAACCTTTGAGCAACCTTGATGCATTATTGCGCGAAAGAGTCCGAGCCGATATCAAGCAGATATTTGCAGCCCAAAAAGCGCCGGTAGTTTATGTTACCCACGACCAAACCGAAGCGATGACGCTTTCTTCTAAAGTTGCGGTATTAAATAACGGTTACGTACAGCAACTTGCACCACCAGCAGATATTTACAATCATCCTGCAAATTTATTTGTAGCTGGGTTTGTAGGTAGTCCTCAGATGAATTTACTTACAATACCTTGTAAAGGCAACGCTGCGATGCTGGGTGATTTTTCGATTTCTACACCAAAATTTTCCACTTCGCCACCGCAAATTGTTTTAGGTATTCGTCCAGAACACGTCCGCGTTGCACTACCAGAAGATACGCAAACTGTAAAAGGGCGGGTATATTTAGTAGAAAATTTAGGTATGTACAAATTAGTTAGCGTGCATATCGCTAATTCTCAAACAGAACCGCCGACTGTACGTGCTTTGTTGCCTCCAGACCAAAATTGGGATAACGAAGAAATTACCCTTGCTCTACCGTCGGATAATATTCACTGGTTTGATGTTGAATCGGGGGATGTGTTGCAGTGAACAGTGAACAGTTAGCAGTTAACAGTTAACAGTTATCAGTTATCAGTTATCAGTGAACAGCAAATTGATTTTTGGTAACAAGCAGCGAGACGCTCCCATTACTTCATGTTCTTAACTATTACCAATTACCAATTACCAATTACCAATTAATAACTCCGGGAGCAACTATCAACTATCAACTAACAACTAACAACTAACAACTATCAACTAACAACTATCAACTAACCACCAACTTTTAAAAACCTTTCAATTTTGGCTTTAACTTCGGGTAGATTCATATAAGTGTCTGCGGCTTCAAGTAGATTGCTGATATTTTCTTCGGTTGCGTCGTCTAAATCGTCGCTTAAACGTTTACCAGTTAAGTACTTATCAAGTTTGAATTGTAAACGTATAATTTGTTCGTGAACTATCTGCTTGCTGATGTATTCGTAAATATCGGAAGAACCATCAAATAATACACCAACTATTGGACTAGCCCATTCAAATAAACCCCAAGTTCGCGCTTTTTCATAAGGTATAATTCGGGTTCTGTCTCCGGTACCGATGGAAAGTACGCTAATCTCTTGTGGTGAATAACCAACACGTAATGCTTCTGCAATTCCACAAGTAGAAGGATTATTTGCTGCAACTCCACCGTCGATTGCAGAGTATATAGTTTTAATTGAATAAGTAGAAGTTTTATCAGGAATTCTATCCCAAGCAGGGTTTACGGTTGCTTTTCTAATTGAACCAATATAATTTTTAATAACTCGAACTTGTCCGCTACCTTTACCGTCGGTAATTCTGATTTCAGCGTTTTCATAAACTGCATCAACGGTAGATTCATTATCGCTAAAAATAATAGTATTTATACTTGCATCTTTAAGGTTGCCAATAACTCTTTTATCTAATTTATGCGCTGGAAAATAAGTAGGAGCCGATGCTGAAGAAACACATACTTCCCATAGTGGAACGTTACCATATGGTTTGTCGGGTCGCCAACTTTTAAAAATAATTGGATTGCGTTCAATCGTGTCGTAAGATACTACTAATAACCTTGGTGAAGTACCAATATCAAATAGTCTTGTTTCTCCAAAAACTCCTTGTAAAACTTGAATTAAATTATTGTCAGAATACTTAGGAGCGGATATACCGTACTTTAATAGTAAAGGAATTCGTTGAGGAGAAAAAAGGCTTTGATACGGGAAGATACTGGAGCTTTTATTTTGGAAGAAATCTACAATATCATCACTATTGCGTCCGGTGGCGATCGCTGCTGCCACAATAGAGCCTGTAGAAGTTCCTACAATTAAGTCAAAGTACTGATTTAACGGACGATCGATACGCTTTTCAATATTTGCTAGCATTTTTGCCGCAACAATTCCCCTAACCCCTCCACCATCTAAACTCAGAATGCGAAAAGGCATCTTGATAAACTCCCTGTATGATTCTTTATTATTTATCGCTCTTCTTGATAAATATGTATTCGCCGAATTATATTATTAAGAATATTGTTAATCGCTGCAATAATAGAATATACAAAATACGTAATTAATCATAAATATTCAATGATAGCTTCAGTTAATAAAAATTCAACCATTTGATATGATAATTCGCTTTTACTAAAACATGGAGTTTTTCATATTAAAATTGTAGTGTAGGTATCTTCCTCACACAAAAACTCTAAAAGTGAAGAGATTTTATCATTTTTTTGAGCAAATTTCACATTGTCATTTTTCGATAAAATTACTTGTTTATCTAAATATGATTCGCTAATCTAACAAATAGTTTACATGAAAATACTTAAGTAAGGAGTTGTTCGCAGTGGGAAAGCTGACGTTATCAATAGTATCTGCTAGTGCAACATTGGTTGTTTCCTGTACGGCAGAAACAGCTAAAATTGAAAACTTTAACCCCGCACCCATTTATCAAGATTTCGGAAGATACAGCACAACAATTTCTGGAAATAACGGTTTAACTGATATTTACTTTCCCAAACCTAAAAATTTAAAAACTGGTCACAATTCTTTTCCCATTGCTTTATTGCTACAAGGTGCCAATGTAGATAAATCAAGTTATTCTGAATATGCCAGTATTGTGGCTCGCTATGGTTTTGTCGTAGTTGTGCCAAATAGAAAGCGAACGATTGCAAAATTTAATAGAACGGGACTTTTTACTGAAACGTCGCAAATAGATAATGTTTTAGAACAAATCAAGACAGAAAATTCCAATCCTAATTCACCTATAAAAGGTATTATAAATACAGATCAATTAGCACTGTTAGGTCATTCCTTCGGGGGTGCTGTTGGACTCTCTGCTATTGCTAACACTTGTGTTCCACTTATATGTGAAGGTTCCTTTGAGCAACCAAAGGAATTAGCCGCAGGAGTGTTTTTCGGTGCAAATCTCCGCAACCAAGCGACACAGGAATTTATCCCTATCAATAATTCTGGAATTCCTACTGCATTAATTCAAGGAACTGCTGAAGGTGTAGCTCTTCCTTTCCGAGCTAAAAAAACCTACGATAATATTCAAAATCCCCCCAAAGCTTTAATTAGTATTTCCGGTGCAAACCACTATGGTATTACTAACAATAATAATCCTGATGGCCCCAGACCAGACTCAAGTAATCCAACAATACCTCAAGATGTCGCAGTAGAAACTGTTGCACGTTGGAGTGGATTATTTTTACGTGCTAGCATGCTTGATGATAAAGAAGCTTTTAATTATGTATATTCTACTGGTGATGCATTAGATAAAAATGTAACAGTTACTAGCCAAGTAAAATGAGTTCCCGAAGCATCTTCTATATGCGGTTTAGCTATGTTTAGTGTTGGTTTTATGGTGTGGAAGAAAAGGAATAAAAAATAAATCTTTTCAAGTTGTGTGGTGAGCCATCCACAAACAATCATCAAGTTGAAAATTGTTAAATGTAGCTTCAAAAGATGAATTTTTTGGGCTACAGGCATACAAACCAAAACTTAAAGATTGCTGTGGTGGTGCTGGAGGATTAAGTTTTCCCATTTCAACAGATGTTTCACCCAGACAATGCAAATGAAAAATTCTCATTTGTTTAAAATCTATACCATTTGGTGATGACTCAATTAAAAAATCTGCTCCTCGACGGTTGAGACGATACCACATTGTATTTATCGTAGATATATCAGTTGTTGCCCAATCCGAATAGCCATGATTGGTAACAACGCTACCCAAACGCGAAAAATGCTCGCTTTCAAATTCAATAGATGCTTTAAACCAGTTATCGCTATTGATATAAATAATTAAGCCGCATTGGTCGAATTTAACTTGATATTCAAATGATGCTTCCGCTGTGAATGAAAAATTATTTTTGCTCTCAACTAAAAGAGCGGGAGCATTATCATTTCTAAATCCATAGTAACTACGCTGCCAGAAATCCGTATTTGGTTCGGTTCTGATTTTCACAGACTGGTTATTTATTTCATAAGATTTCGGTTGATTGAGCCATTTAGCGGTAGAAAAATCAATATTCATAGTGTTTCATAGAATTAAAAAAGACGTTGCATTACAACGTCTCAAAAATAATACTACTAATTACCAATTCCCAATTCCCAATTCCCAATTCCCAATTCCCTATTTACCCTGAATATCCAAATCTACTTTTAATCTAGAATTAAGAGGTGTTTCTTCCAAAGTGTTGATATTTTTACCAATATATTTACTATCAGCAAGTAAAGAAAGTTGTGAATTTATAGGCATTACTTTATCAAGGTCAATTGTAGCTTTTCCTTTAGCGCTACTTCTAAACGTTTGTAAAGTTAAAATACCGTCTAAAGGTAATCCAGGATAGTCAATTACTTGAGTAGATTTTTCTTGCTGCTGTAAATTAACGTTTAAAGTTGCAACACCACCTTTGACATTTACTAATTCATAAGTAGTAGTTTGATTAAGATTAATTCCGTTGATACTAGTATCGGAACTAACCTGCCATTTTGCACCAGTTCCTACAGCTTCTGCTGGAAGTGGAGAAGATAATTGTTGTAATGAATTAGATAATTGTTCGACGAGAAACTTGATATTTACATCTACTGTAGACGGAATGACGTAATTAATTTTTTTCGTTCTTCCTTGACTATCAATTACAGCAGAAGCACTAAAATTTTCCAACTGTCCGATTTGTTTGCTAATTACTTGGATTAGTTCCGGACGAGTTTGAGCATCACCTTTGATTTTGACATCAGAATAAGCAATATCATAAAAAATATCTCCGTTAGAATCTACTTTAGTAACAGTAGAATCTAAAGTAATTAGATAAGCTGGTAACTTTGCTCTAGGCATTTTAAAATCACCAATAGACATCAAAGTGTCCTTGTTTAAAGTGACATTTATAGTTTGTTTAGCACCAACCTTTGGAGTAAAACGCAATTTTTCTTTATTACCAGTTCCCGTACTAATAAGTTTTAACTGAGGTGCTCTTGCAGCCTTATTCTTAGTAGTTTGCTTTTGAGTTTGGATAACTACAGAAGACGGTTGAGCATTAACACTTTTTAAATTTTGCTCTAATCCCCATCCAGCAAAAACTAGAAAAATAGAACTAGCTAGAAATAATCTTTTCATGTGTTTTATCTATGATTACAATTTGAAGTATTAAGTGTACGGTACGGGAAATTGAAGACGAAATGATTAACTATTCTACCTTCAGATCGCAGAAAAACGTGCAAAAATAATTACAATCAGTTTTAACGAACAACAAAGATGATAAAATGATGGGTTACAAACGGTTGAATCTCGTTTTATTGACAATGCATCCCATTTGGAAGTTCCCAAGTGTGGGAAACAGTGAACAGTGAACAGTGAACAGTGAACAGTGAACAGTGAACAGTGAACAGTGAACAGTTATTGATTAATGACAACTAACCACTAACCACTAACCACTAACAACTAACAACTAATAACTAACCACTAACCACTAACAACTAACAACTAACAATTCCCATGAGTATTATCGTCTTCGGCAGCATTAATATGGATTTGGTAGCAACAGCACCTCGTTTACCGACTGCTGGGGAAACTTTGTTAGGACATGATTTTTTTCAAGCTCCGGGTGGTAAAGGTGCTAATCAAGCAGTGGCAGTTGCTAAATTAGGTATTACCACTGAAATTATTGGACGTGTTGGTAAGCAAAGCTTTAGTGAGGAACTGATTAATCATCTACAAGCTGCGGGTGTCAAAACAGATAACGTATTTATTGATGAAACAGTAAGCTCCGGTGTGGCAATTATAAATGTAGATGATGCCGGTGAAAATCAAATTGTCGTTATTCCCGGTGCAAACGGGCGCGTAAATGGAGAAGATGTAGAAAGACTATCGCAGTTATTACCTGGGAAGAAAGCACTTTTATTACAGCTAGAAATTCCGATATCTAGCGCGATCGCAGCAGCAGAAGCAGCACAAAAAGCGGGAGTAAAAGTAATTCTCGATCCCGCACCAGCACAAAAAGAGTTACCAAAAGAACTTTATTCCTTAGTAGATATCCTGACACCGAATGAAGTTGAAGCAGCGCAATTAGTAGGTTTTACGGTAAATGGGGAAGATTCAGCAAAGAAAGCCGCAGAAGTCTTGTTACAAAAAGGCGTGAAATGTGCAGTTGTTAAACTTGGTGCAAAAGGCGTTTATTGCACTAACGCAACAGAAAGCTTTTTTACACCAGCATTTACAGTTAAAACAGTTGACACCACAGCCGCAGGAGACGCTTTCAACGGTGGTTTAGCAGCAGCACTTTCGCAAGGATTTTCGTTAAATCAAGCAATAGTTTGGGGTAGTGCAGCAGGTGCCTTAGCAGCAACCAAATCCGGCGCACAGCCTTCGTTACCGGATAGGGATGCGTTCGATAAATTTTTGCAAGAAAATGTTAGTTGATAGTTGATAGTTGCTGGGGATTGGTAATTGATAATTGATAATTGTTAACTGTTCACTGTTCACTGTTAACTGATAACTGTTCTATAAAACTATGACTGATTTAATCTTGCGTCGGGGTAGATTAATTACATTTGATACAGAAAATCTAGAAACTGTAGATATTGCCATTAAAGATGGTCAAATTACCGCAATTTCGCCTAACTTAAAGGAATCTGCTTCTCAAGAAATCGATTTAGAAGAAAAGTTAATTTCACCTCCTTTTGTTGAATCGCATATTCATTTAGACTCAGTTTTAACAGCAGGAGAACCCCGTTGGAATGAGAGTGGCACGCTGTTTGAGGGAATAAAAATTTGGGGCGATCGCAAACGTGAAATTTCCCTAGAAGATGTGAAAAATCGCGCTCTTACCATGTTAAAAGAGCAAGCCGCTCAAGGTATATTATTTGTCAGGACTCACGCAGATGTCAGCGAACCACAGTTAATTGCGCTACAGGCTTTATTGGAATTGCGCGATGAAGTCAAAGATTGGATAACTCTACAGGTTGTGGCATTCCCCCAAGATGGAATTTATTCGGATTCTCAAAATGAGATTTTGTTGGAAAAAGCTTTAGAAATGGGTGCGGATGCGGTAGGAGGAATTCCCCATTATGAATTGACGAGAGAAAATGGTGTTAATTCGGTAAAACGAACATTTGAATTAGCAGAAAAATATAATCGTTTAATTGATATTCATTGTGACGAAATTGATGATGAGCAATCGCGGTTTTTAGAAGTCGTTGCTGCGGAGGCTATTCGCACAAAAATCGGTAGTCGAGTTACGGCAAGTCATACAACTGCTTTTGGTTCTTATAATAATGCTTATGCGTTTAAATTAATGGGTTTTCTGCAACGCGCTCAAATTAATTTTATTGCCAATCCATTGATTAATATTACCTTACAGGGACGTGCAGATACTTATCCCAAGCGCCGAGGAGTCACCCGCGTTAAAGAATTATGGCAAAATGGTCTGAACGTTAGTTTCGGTCATGATTGCGTCCAAGATCCTTGGTATAGCTTGGGTACGGGAAGTATGTTAGATGTGGCTCATATGGGAGTACATATTTGTCACATGACAGGGCGCGAGGAAGTCGATGCTTGCTATCAAATGGTTACAAGTAATGCAGCGAAAACATTAAATATAGAAGATAAATACGGTATAGACTTAGGAAAACCTGCGTCTTTAATTGTGTTAGATACTGTCGATTCCTACGATGCTATTCGCACTCGCATCCAACCGCGTTACGTTATCTCCCAAGGAAAAATAATTGCTTCCACCACGCCACCAGCAACCGATTTTTCATTAACAGGAGTAACGACAAATCAACTTAAGCCTGGAAAATCTGTATCATTGTCTAAGATATTATAAATTCTTTATTTTGCCATCAAGATATAAGTAATTATCTATGGATTCCATAAATAGATTAGTGCTATTAAGGTAAATTTAATGATATAACTGACGTGCTTTAACTTCTCCAAGTTGGTAATTTCACAATATTTTACCAAGATTGAGCAAATTGTTTCATGAAACACAAATAAAAAAAACAATGAAAATATTTAAATCGGCTGTATTATTCTTAGTATTGATTCCAGCAAGTATATTAGCTGCGTCTTGTAATGATAATGCATCTTCAGCTAATAACACCGACTCACAAGCTTCAAATGCTTCAAACAATTCCAACAATTGTATCACTGAAAAAGATGTGATCGATGCTCAAGAAACTTGGGCTAATGCGGTTATTGAAATTGGCAAAGCATACAAAAACAAAGGAGACTATAAAGAATTAGCAGCAAATACTGTTGATAATCTATACGGTTACGATGAAGGAAAGGTTTTATTTAAGCCTACTTTAGCTTCAGAAGGACAGTTTCGTTTAACAGAAGAAGACGCTGTATCTTATTTTGTTAAAGGTAAAATTGCTGAAGACAAGGGATTTGCACTTCGACCTTGGAGTAAAGTAAGATTTGAAAATGCAGGTGTCAGCGTTGCTTGTAATGATGCGGTGACTATGGGAAATTACTATTTTACTGATGCCAACACTGGCAAAGAAACCAAAGTCGAATATACTTTTGGTTATCGTAAAAACAATGATGGAAAACTGTTGATTGACTTACACCATTCCTCTTTACCATTTAATCCCGCAGAGCAATAAGTTCGTAGTAAGTCTCCAATAACTAAAGTCCTTACTAAAAGCCGGAATTAATTAAACATTGTCTCGTAACCCAACATTGATATTATGAAATATCTATAATGCAATGTTGGGTTACGACGCAAATACAAATTATTTTTCAAAAATTAGCTTGTTAGTGCGCCTAACCTAACCTACTCCCTAGATTTATTCAAAGTTAATCTAATTATCCAAAATTTACGCCAACAAAAATCTGTCTAATAATAGTAGTAATAAAAAAGTAAAAAAGAAAAGCATGAATAACTAAACTTAGATCTCTCAAATTACGGTCTATGCTATTCATTTTTGTTAGTTTTGAATTTATTTGTCGTAATTCTATTAAAATTTCTTCTAATTTATGTTCGTCCATATTTATTAAACTAATCAAAATATCTTTATTTAAGATAAATTGAGTATACAACGAATCAAAAATTTAAAATTAGCAAGAATAGAGTATTAATAGAATATTCACAAAACCTTTATTATGATTTATTTTAATTGTTAATACTAACTCTAATCGCTACTCCCTTCTAAAAAAGAAACATGAGCAGAAACAACTTTCCAACCTTCTGAAAAACGCTGCCACATTTGGCTTTGTCTACCTCGACGTTCTACATTATTTATAAACCGGCGAAATTCAAGGGTAACTGCTGCACTATCTTCACCAAAAGTTACCACTTTCAGATTAATTATTTCCCTTTCTAACTTAAAATTCGGACGAGAATTGCGAAAAGCTCGAATATCTTCGGCACCATACTGATTTTCCTTTAATCCAAACCGCACAACATCCGCCGAATCCCAGAAGAAATTATCCAGCACGGCAGTATCATTACTACATAAAGCCGCTTCATACTTCATATACAATTCTGTTAATTCAGCAACTAAGGCTGGTTGATTAACGATATTATTCATGTTTTTATGTTTAAACTTGCCGTAATTATGATACAACTCAAAACGTTATCAAAGACTTGATTTATTATATATAGCCCCCCTTTCATAAGGGGGGTTGGGGGGATCTAAATGTCAAAACAACTCGTATTAATGGATCATGACGGTGGTGTAGATGATTATTTAGCAACGATGCTATTAATGACGATGGATAACGTTCAACCTCTTGGTGTCGTAGTAACAGCGGCTGATTGTTACGCACAACCAGCTGTTAACGCTACTCGAAAAATTCTCGATTTAATGGGATTTTCTGATATTCCGGTAGCAGAAAGTAAAGTACGGGGTATTAATCCATTTCCCAATCTTTACCGTCGCGATTCTTATGTAGTGGATCATTTCCCCATACTCAATCAACAGGAAACCATTACTACACCTTTGATTGCAGAATCCGGCGAAGACTTCACCGTGAAAGTACTGCAACAAGCAACCGAACCAGTAACAATAATGGCAACTGGTCCATTAACAAATATTGCTACGGCGTTACAAAAATCACCCGATATCGAAGCGAAAATTAAACGTATTGTATGGATGGGAGGTGCGTTAAATGTACCCGGTAACGTCGAGAAAAACTGGGAACCAGGGCAAGATGGTTCCGCTGAGTGGAATGCTTATTGGGACCCAGTTTCGGTAGCGCAAATTTGGGATACTCAAATTGAAATAATTATGTGTCCTTTAGATATTACTAATAACGTCCCGGTGACATCAGAAATTGTGCAAAAAATGGGTAAACAAAGAAACTATCCCATATCAGATTTAGCCGGACAATGTTATGCCTTAGTAATCCCTCAAGACTATTATTTTTGGGATGTATTAGCAACCGCTTATTTAGCAAAACCAGAATTATTTGAATTAAAACAAATAGAAACAGAAATTATTACTAATGGTAAAAGTCAAGGGGCAACAAAAATAGTATCGGGAGGAAGAAAAGTTTCTGTAATGGTAACCGTTGATAAACAAGCTTTTTATAACTATATTTTGCAGCAGTGGAAAAGATAAGTTAGTTAGGAGTTAGGAGTTATAAGTTAGGGATGAGGAGTTAGGAGCTATATAATTTTCTATTTTAATAATAGATGCATTTATTTTAGATTGTTATCTATTCCCCTATCTCCTTGTATAAATTAGAAAAAATTAAAAATTAACCCAATCCCCAATCCCCACTTTACTTAATCAAATTCAAACCCAAAAAAAGCGCCGCAACAGTACCAGCAACACAGATTTCACCTTTAACTATTTTTGACACAACTGCATCAATAGGAATTAATATTACTTCGATTTCTTCTGTAATATCTAACTTCAGCTTTCCGGTTTTCGCAACATTTTCAGCTAAATATAAATGTAATTGATTCGTATCCTTACTAGGCTTATCGTAAAAAGTTGCTATCTTCTTTACCTTTGATGCAACATAACCAGTTTCCTCTTCAAGTTCCCTAATTGCAGCGAATTCACCGCTTTCTTGCTCTGGATTAAAACCACCTGCGGGAAGCTCAATAAAAAAATCACCAATCGCGTGTCTATACTGCTTAACAAAAACAATTTCTCTATCTTCTGTAATTGGTAAAATAATCGCGACATCTGGTCTAATATAAACAAAATAATCATCAATTACCTGTCCGTTGGGTAATTCTATTTTATCTTGCCTGACTTTACACCAAGGATGATTCAAAGCCATATTTGATTGTAAAATCTTCCACTTTTCTAAATTAGTCATATAGAGGTCTGCATGTTAAAGGTATAATCGAACAAATAATTGCGAAGGCAAATTTAATCAATAATAAACACCAACATAATATCTTTTTATCTGCGAAACTTTGCGCTTAACCTCCGCGTACCTTTGCGTTAAAAAAATATAATTCCTCATAAAAACCTCTTAATATAAACTAATTAACACAGCGACTTTTCCCAATTTAAAATCATGCAAATCCATTTAGAAATATTTACCGTCAATAAACGCTTTCCTTTAACAATTAGTAGCGGCACCACCGCAAAAACAACAAATGTATGGGTCAAAATATCAGAAGATGGAATCGAAGGTTGGGGAGAAGCATCACCTTTTAATGTCGGTAATTATCCGCAATCTACTCAGATTATTCAACAATCTATACTACAAATTGCTCCAAGTTTACAAGTATTACATCCGTCACAGCGTCAGCAAATTGAATTTTTATTAAATAAAGCACAAATCCCTTCTGCTGCTAAAGCTGCCATAGATACAGCCCTACACGATTGGATGGGAAAAAGTGTGGGCTTACCTTTATGGCAAATGTGGGGACTTGATAGAAATTTAATTAAGCCGGTTTCAGTAACTATTGGTATTAGTTCCCCTGAAGATGCCAGAAAAAGGGTGAGGGATTGGCTGCAATTTATGGATGTAAAAATGTTGAAAGTTAAATTAGGCAGCCCCGATGGTATTGAAGCCGATCAAAAAATGCTTGATGCCGTAATCCAGGAGGCACCCACACTCGATTTATACGTGGATGCAAATGGCGGTTGGAGCTTGGAAGATGCCCGCCAGATGTGTTTTATACTTGCCGATTTGGGTGTAAAGTATGTTGAGCAGCCTTTAGCGCGGGGACAAGAACAAAATTTAGTGGAATTGAAAAAGTCATCCCCTATACCTCTTTTTGTTGATGAAAGCTGCTTTACTAGTGTTGATATTCCCTATTTAGCATCATGCACCGATGGTGTTAATATCAAGCTAATGAAGTCTGGGGGTTTAACCGAGGCAATGCGGATGATACATACAGCCCGTGCCTGCGGTTTACAGGTAATGTTTGGCTGCTATTCCGATAGCGCGATCGCAAATACCGCTCTGGCTCAGTTAGCACCATTAGCCGATTATTTAGACTTAGACAGTCACCTGAATTTAATTGACGATCCCTTTACGGGTGCATTGATTGAAGAAGGTAAAATTTTGCCGAATAATTTACCAGGGTTGGGAGTACAACGGAGTGCGTTTGCCGCTTAATCAAAAAATTGCCGTTTTATTACATGAGGGAATTCGCGGAACTCATGGAAAAACCGGGTTATCGTTATTACGCTACAGTGATGCGCCGATAGTCGTGGCGATCGACCGCGACTGTCCGGGGCAGTCAATACCGGAGTTGACAGGAATTAAACGGGATGTGCCAATTGTTGCCTCTGTAAAAGATTCACTTCAATTTAAACCACAGGTTTTAGTAATCGGTATTGCTCCTAAAGGCGGAAGTTTACCAGACGATTACTGGCGTGAAATTAAAGATGCCTTGGTGGGGGGAATGTCAATCGTGAATGGTTTGCATACTCCCTTGGGTAAAAGTCCGGAATTAAAGACTTTATTAAAGCCAGGGCAGTTAATTTGGGATATTCGTAAAGAGCCATCTAATATTGGCGTATGTACTCTCGCGGCGAGAAATCTTGCTTGTAAGCGGGTTTTGACTGTGGGAACTGATATGGCAGTGGGTAAAATGTCTACAAGTTTAGAGTTAAACCATGCGTCGCGCTTAAGAGGTTTGCGTACCAAGTTTCTCGCTACGGGACAAACGGGTTTAATGTTGGAAGGTGATGGCGTACCTTTGGATTCCGTGCGAGTAGATTTTGCTGCGGGTGCCGTCGAACAAGTGGTATTGCGTTACGGCAAAAATTACGATATTTTACACGTTGAAGGACAAGGTTCCTTACTGCATCCAAGTTCTACAGCGACATTACCTTTAATACGCGGCTCTCAACCCACTCAAATGATTTTGGTACATCGTCTCGGACAAAAAGAAGTAATTGAAGGAGTGCCCATTCCCCCTTTAGCTGAAGTTGTTAAATTATATGAAATAGTTGCTAGCGGCGCGGGTGCTTTTGCATCGGTACCTGTAGCTGGAATTGCTTTGAATACCCGTAATTTTGAAGAGGCTGCGGCAAAACAAGCAATTTCACAAGTAGAAGCAGAAACCGGATTACCCTGTACCGATGTAATTAGATTTGGTGGGGATAAGTTATTAGATGCGGTGATGAGAAGCAGTTAGGAGTGAGCAGTGAGCAGTGAGCAGTGAGCAGTTATGAATTGGTTTAAATATCTCCCCATCTCCCCATCTCCCCCTCTCTACTCAACCAAGGCAATTAAGTTATATAAAATTATTGCTCTTTATTACAGTATTGAAAATTTTTATTTGTAATTAGTAATGCTGTAAATCCCCGTAATTTAATTGATGTAACTGGGTAAATATGATATTTATAAGCTTGAACTAAACACTTTTATACACAAAAATTACTTAAATATATTTAATTTAAAAAACTAAAAATATATTAAGATAGCAACTAACAGGTTATACCATTGATATTTGAGGGTTCTTATCCAGTGCAGGGACAAGCCCTTCTCCCTTCTGAGATAAAACGCGATAGAATAAATTCAAAAATTCAATATAGAATTACTGTTTAGATATTTAACAGTTCCTTAACGACAGTCTTCTGGCGATGGGTAAGTTTACAATTACTTGGCCTTCTTCTAACAGATTAGTCATTATACGAACTGAATTTAAAAATGTTCTTTGTCAATATTAAGGGCATTCTCAATTGCTGATAGGTAAATCTGATGCTCACAGACACGATTCTCCGTAATCGCTACAAAATTCTTAAAGAACTGGGACGCGGTGGATTTAGTGTCACCTATATTGCCGTAGATATGGATTTGCCTGGAAATCCAAAATGTGTAGTCAAACAACTCAAAACTCGGCATTCTAATAACACAATTTTGCAGATTGCCAAAAAGTTGTTCGATCGCGAAGCACAAGTACTCTATCGTTTGGGTAAGGGACACAAACAAATTCCCGAAATGTTCGCGCATTTTGAGGAAAATGATGAATTCTATTTGGTTCAAGAATTTGTCGATGGACACGATTTAACTAAGGAAATCAAAACGCGCCATCGATTGAGTGAAGAAAAGGTAATTAAGCTTTTACAAGAAATATTAGAAGTATTAAGTTTTGTCCACGAAAATAATGTGATTCACCGCGATATTAAGTTGCGGAATATTATGCGCCGTCGTGATGACGGAAAAATCGTGCTGATTGATTTTGGTGCGGTGAAAGAAATCAAGGGTTTGGCGAAAAACCAACAAGGCGATGTCAATTCAACTTTGATCATCGGCACTCCCGGTTATATGCCAGACGAACAAGCTAATGGTAAACCGAGATTGTGCAGCGATATTTATGCGGTGGGAATGCTGGGGATTCAAGCCTTAACTGGGATGTCTCCTCGTGAGTTGCCATTTAATCCTGATAACGGTGAATTAATTTGGCGCGATTCGGCGAAAATCAGCGATCGATTCGCCGAAATTTTGACAGGTATGGTACGCCATCATTTTAGTCAGCGCTATCAAACGGCAGCAGAAGCCTTGATTGCGCTCAAATCGCCGATACTTGTAGCACCAAACACTTCCTCGGCTTACGAAGCACCACCAGTAACTTTACCCTCAACCGTTCGTCAACCGCGCCCTTTAGCAGTTCAAACTTTAGGATTAGTTGGTTTGATGGGGGTTGGATTTGGTTTGGGAGTTTTTGGATGGAACTTCCTTCAATCGATTTCTAATGTAAATGAACCCGTTAAAACTACAGAAATTCCAGCTACTATTCAAAAGATAAATCCATCTGCAAAATCTGAAAATATTAGGTTAAGCCCTCCTCCGACATTTTCACCTTCGACTAAAAAAGATGGTAATGCAAATTATCCTGTCTTAAGACCTTTTCCTTTTGGATGGTTTATAGGAGATACTAATAAAAAATCGGTAACTAAGGAAAATTCTCGATCGCACGATAACAGCAAGAAAGTTCAACCCGTGTTGGAAAAACCGAAACCCGCTCCGAAACAAATTAAGCCAGTTCCGAAAGAGCCTGTAATTGAGGAAGAAAAGGTTAAAGATAAACCACCCACCTCTGTAATTCAGCAACCTGAAAATAAGCCAGAACCTTTACCTCCTATTGCTACACCCCAATCCGAAGATAAAAAAGTTGATGATTCTGAAAAATCTCAAATTCCTACACCACAAAAAGAAGAACCATCTTCATCTTTAGATGGGTTAGAAACAGATCAAAAAGAAGATAATTTAGAACCTATAAAACCTAAAATAGAACCAACAACAGATCCTACAACGTCTTTACCCAGCGAATCGGGATCAGTTAATGATGTAATTGATCGCAAAGAAGATAATAATAAACCATTATCAAAACCTGAAAAACCGGATTTAGATGATGAAGCAATAGAAAATCCGACTACATCACAACCATCAGATAAAGATAAAGACGAAGATAAACTTTCAGAGCAACCACAAGAAACCCCTCCTTCACCTGACACACCTGCAATTGAAAGCGAGTCACCATCACCCAAACCAACTCCATCACCCGTACAAACTTCGGATTCGAGCGTGGTAATTCCCACTGCTAAACCTTTATTAGAAGATAAAAATTTCTTTTACACCGTACCTACTTCACCAATTTTAATTCCCGAAACTGAAGCTCTACCAGTTTTGTCACCACAGCCAACTCCAACACCAGAAGCTGAAAGTCAATCGGTTGTAACACCACAGCCAACTCCAACACCAGAAGCTGAAGCTCTACCAATGTCACCACAGCTAACTCCAACACCAGAAGCTGAAAGTCAATCGGTTGTAACACCACAGCCAACTCCAACACCAGAAGCTGAAAGTCAACCAACTGCAACACCACAGCCAACTCCAACACCTGAAGCTGAAGCAAAACCAGAAACTGATGCCCAACCGATTCCACAAGCTGAATTTCCAACTATTCCCGAAATTTATGCTTCTCCTTCACCCGAAGCAGAAATTCAGATAACTCCTCCCCAAATTTCTGCTTCACCATCAGGAAGTGAAAAACTTACAATACCTCAAGCCACGACTCCTACTTTATTACCTACACAAGAATCAGGCTTATCCTTGAAACGTTTTGCCATCTAAGAAAGTGGAGAGATTAAAGAAGTAGGTTTTTCTTTCAGAGGTTGTAGAGATTCAATTTTATTGAAGCCATTCAAATTAATGATTTAAAGGCATATAAATGGGCGCACCTTTTCCACCATATAAATATTATCATTAATTGAATGATTTTTTTGTGAAGAAATAAAAATATTTTGGGAGTAGGGAGTGGGGAGTAAAAAAATTGATGCATTCAGATATTTCAAATCGCCGTAATTCCTTGTTCCCCGTTCCCTGTTACCTCTTAAAGCTCCGATAAACCAATGTTAAATTACCAATATTGCTTTGCGTGAAATTGCGATCGTTCTTAGACTAGGAAATATACACAAATTCCGTTACATAAAAAATTTGCCATGAAACGTCAATGGAAGTCATTGATACTTGCCTTCAACTGGGTACTACTCTCGTTAGGCACTTCTGTATTTATTATCCTGACTCAATCTCCTCAAATTACTCTAGCAAAAGACA
>JBARZF010000088.1:0-12097 GCA_049649675.1 Rivularia sp. (in: cyanobacteria)
GGCCATGATACTTCTTCTGCTGTCGCAAGTTTTAAACTACTAGCTTTTAATTGAGAATACAAACCAGCAAAATCACCAATTGTAATATTATTTTTGATAAAAGTTTGTTTTAAAAGCTCATTTGTAAACATCATGTTGTGAGCTTCAAAACTGCCCTTTTTGAATATCTGCTCAAAGATGATAAATTTGATATCATCTCGTCCTTGTTTATTCGCTATGTTGCGATTCATGCCAAATTTTTCGGGTACTATATCACCTTTAATTGAAACCATGATATATTTTGGTCCTTTCACCCATCTTTGATAACTGTTGCCAAAAGCAAAGACATTTATAAGTTGATCTGTACGATTTTCCCATTTTTTCTCTTGAATCTTTCGCGCTTTAAAATTCCAAAAAGCTGCGTATTTTCCAATAAACTTTCTTTTAGCACGATTAATAGCGCGAGCTAACAAAATTGTTCCATGACTATCCCCTGAAAAATTAACAGGCTTATCGTTTTCTATAGCGTAAAGTATTAAAGTCGTAGTATTTCTAATTGCAGGACTTCCAGCTAAACCGATGCGATGTATAGCAGCATCGATCCAATCTAAATATTGATTAATAAATTTAAAGAGAGGATTCTGTTTGAGAAAAGAAGAATTATTCAGATTCGCAACCCCAGTTCTCAAAGTCTGGGCATATCTCCTACTTCTCTTTGAAGATATTTCTTCAGGTTGTCCCAAACCGGGAATAAACACCGCAAATAATTCGCGATCGTCACATAAAGGGTAATAAGCGATTTCTTTAGTGATAAAAGCAATTGCATTGTCCATTGCCATTACATCATCAAAATCAAAAATTTCTTCCGTACCAGGATTTTGAAACTGCCCGTCAAACTTTTTATCCGGGAATAAAATCTCTAAAAGCCAGCGTCGCGGGTTCGACTCTACCTGCTGTGCCTTGTATTTATTCCTCATGACAAATTTCCTTTTATTAAAACCGCATTATTTCAGTTTACTTTTTGATATACAAGTATTTTATTAAGTTTTCCGATAATTAATTTAAACATATATCTAACTTAATGTAAGTATTTTAGGGAACAGGGAATGGGGAATGGGGAACAGGGAATGGGGACAAGGAGAGTTTTAACTTATTACCTATTACCCAATCCAAAATCCAAAATCTAAAATCTAAAATCTAAAATCTAATAACCTTTGACCTCAATAATATCTTGATAAGCCTCAACTATTTTTTGCGCGATCGCATCCCAACTATAGTTCAACAATGCATATTTCCTTGCCAGCAAACCCCTACGCTGTCTTTCTTCTGGATATTTCAATGCTTCTCGGATTAAATCTGCAATTCCCAAGGTATTGGTTGTACCTACCCATCCCGATTCGCTACCGCTAATATCTTGACAAATATGCACTTGGTCTGAAATAACTACGGGAATTCCTGCTACCATCGCTTCGGCTACAGCAATACCAAAGTTTTCGTAGTAGGAAGGTAGTACAAATAAATCGGCAGTTTCAAGTAAAGCTGATTTTAATTCGCCAGTAACGAAACCAGTAATAGTAGTATGTTTATCTAAAGGTGAAGCTTGAATTTGTGACTTGATTTTTTGTTCGTAACTAGGATCTTGAGGATTAGTTCCAGCTAAAACAAAGTGGAAATCTAACCCTTCACTCAAAAGTTTTTCTAAAGCCGGAATTAATAAATCTAATCCTTTTTTAGGATCGATTCGCGACATAAATAATACTTTTGGCACGTTGTCGGGAATATTAAATTTGGAGACGTTGGTTTTAACATCGCTACATTGATTGGAGACGTTAAATTTAACGTCTCTACATTCTTTTACACCAAGGGGAATTACTAAATCTTTGGTAGTCACCCCAAATCGATGAGAAACTTTCGCTTCTTGTTCGCTGGTAAAGTGAATTGCAGCAGAAGCGGCAATATTAGGACGTTCTAAACCTGCTGCATAAAGTTGTTTTAATTGCTTTTTCTTACGTAAATCTGCTGGGTCAAGGGTTCCCAAAGGACGTAAAATATAAGGAAGTTTTTTAGCGCGACAAACAGCAGCAGCAGTACTACTAACAGGAGAAAATAAAGCATGAATATGAGCTAAATCGTATTCATGAGCATGATTATTTAACCATTTCAATAAATCAACAGAAAACTTATAGCGACGAAACGGCGAACATTTAAAATAAATGATTTCATAACCATCTTGTTCGAGGGGGGAATTTAAGGTCACATCCAAAGGCTTTTGTCCCGTATCACCATTAGTATCAGTCGTGAGAATGGTAACTTTCACACCTTGACGTGCTAAAGCAGGTGCAAGTCCCAATACCATTTGACTAGGGCCACCGTAAATTAGAGAAATTGAAGGAACGATTTGTAATACTTTCATAGTTGTTAGTTGTTAGTTGTTAGTTGTTAGTTGTTAGTGGTTAGTTGTTAGTTGTAGGGTGTGTTAATCGCTGCTATCGTTGTCAATTCTTTTAAGAAGGTTTTTAGATTTCCAACAATATGTAGTGGGAGCATCTTGCTCCCTAATCTTGATTAAATTAATTGGATGCTCCATTTATTGTTTCCTAACCAAGTAAAATAGCTGCACTACTAACAACTAACAACTATCTACTAACAACTATCCACTAACCAATTCTTGATAAAATTCCAATTGCTGTTTAGCTAAAGCAATATTTGTATATTGTGCCATTGCTTTGGCATAACCCATTTGAGCGAGATTTTCAGTTAAATCTTGGTTGTCTATTAATTGTTCCAAACCATTGGCTAATTCTTCAGCATTACCTTCTGGAAATATTAATCCCGCATCGCCAATTACGTGGGGAATTTCGCCGGAGTCGGAACCAATTACGGGTACTTTACAAGCCATTGCTTCAATGATTACGTGACCGAATTGTTCTTTCCAACCCACCGAAGTTAAAGTTTTGAATTTATAAGTTGTTTCTGATGGTAAGATCAAAGTACTCATCAGATTTATATAGTCTGCAACTTCATCATGGGGAACGCTTTCAATTAATATAATTCTGTCTTTAATTCCTTTCTCTTCAGCTTTTTGTAATATTTCATCTTTTAATTCTCCTCTTCCCAAAAGCAATAATTTCCAAGGTTTATCTTTAATTTTTACTAAAGCATCTAAAAGCGTCATAATACCCTTTTCAGGTACAAAGCGTCCGACAAAACCAATTACAAATTCACCAGATTCAAGACCAACTTTAGCTGCTAATTTTGGCTGTGCTTTCGGTGTAAATAAAGTTTCATCTACACCCAGTTGCGGCATCACTTTAATTGGGCCTTCATATCCGCGATCGCGCAATATTTCCGCACCATCTTGATTTCCAGAAATAATTCCATGACTGTTATCAAGGTTGTAATTTTCTAATACCGAAACAGGAAATTTTAAATTATATGGTAAATTCCACCAGGTAAAAAAAACATTTTTTGCTTTAAGTCCCAATAATGCATTTAAAGTTATCATTTGTGCATAAGCCAAGCCTCTAGAACCTTGTTCTACATGAATAATGTTAGGACGAAATTTTCCTAATAAATTTATTAAATCGCTACCAAAGGTAAGTAAACCTTGATGATTTTGACTATAATTAGAAACGGGAACTATACGAAAATTACCTTCATCGCGATATTCGGTTTCGATAATTTTGTTTTGAATTCCTCCAGGTCGCCATTTTTTGGGAACAACTACAGTTACTTCAATATCTGATTGCAATCGAGATAGAGCGCGTAGTTTTTCGCAATTTAAATCTACTATATATGTATGGCTTGCTACTAATATTTTCATAATTTTAGAGAATAGTTTTTATAAAAAGAAAGTTGGTAATTGGTAATTGGTAATAGACTAAGCGATTGACTAGGACAGGTCTCGTTCCCAGCCTCCGGGCTGGGAATGCCGACTCTAAAGGCTCTGCCTTACATCTCGTTCCCAGCCTCCGGGCTGGGAATGCCGACTCTAAAGGCTCTGCCTTTAATAAATTGAAGAAAGGCAGAGCCTTTTGTCATGGGTTCCCAGCCTGGAGGCTGGGAAGCAGTCTGGTCGCTGCGTTCATGGGTTCCCAGTCTGGTTGCTGCGTTTGTGCGGTTAAATTATCATTTTCAAAAACTTCCCACAGGTTTTCTAGAACTTGCTTCCACAACTTCAACTTGCTTATCGGCACGAGTATAAACTTGACCGTCATTCCATAATGACTGAATTACGGTACCCAAAGCTTTCAAAAAGCCCAAGCTATAAAAAACGCCGCGAGTTAAGACTTTGATCGGAGAGCCGCTTTTGTGACAAGGAGGTCTTCCGAGGACGTGACAGTCAAACAAACGAGCGTAAAAACGCAAAGCTTGATTGACATTTAAGTTATTTAACCCCAACAAGAAATGATTGTGATAGAAGGTAAACTGATATTTAGTTGAACGAGTGCTGATATCGTGGCAACCACCCGTCTCTTCTCCTAGATGCACTAAATGCGCTTCTGGATCGTACCAAATTTTATATGCCGTCTTGCGAATGTGCAGGCAAAAATCTGACTCTTCCCGCACCGCACTTCCGCGAAATCTTTCATCAAAATGCAATCCGTATTTAGTAAACAATTCGCTACGAAAAGACATATTGCAACCCCTCGCGGTTAAAACTTCCTGGGGTTTTGTGGTATGCACTAAATCAATATAATACCAAGCAACTCCGGGGTCCATTGCTTGGGGAGGTAAATATTCTAGCTCTGTATAATTACCTTCACCCTGGGTATAACCTTTAGCTGAATCTTCCATTTTCATCCGGTCAAATACCCTTCCTGCGACAGCCCCTATTTCTGGGTTTTGATAATTTTTTGCGTGTGCTGCTAAAAATCCCGGTTCTAACAATACATCATCATCGATAAATAAAATTATTTCACCCGCAGACCGCCGCACCGCATAATTACGCGCTCCCGGTAAACTTGCCCAATCCAAGCGATACCATTGGATTTTACCTGAATAAGCTTGTTCTTCTAAATAAGCCTCAATTTCCGGTTGATGCTTCGGAGTTTGGTCAACTACCAAAACTTCATAATTAGAATAATCTTGTTTAAGCACATCCACGATGCTATCCCGCAACGCTTCCTCGCGTCCGTAGCTCGGTATAATTACTGAAATTAAAGGGTCTGACATATAGGAATTTTAGATTTTAGATTTTAGATTTTAGATTTTAGATTTTGGATTAGTAGTTAGGAGTAAGGAGTTAAGAGTAAGGAGTTAAGAGTTAAGAGATAAGAGTTATTAGCTAAAAGCGAGAAGTTATAAATTACTTTCTCCTTGTCTCCCCCGAACCCCCGAACCCCATCCCCTTGTCCCCCCATCTCCCTCACAGCGGATTTCCCACTATCTTCTGCTTGCGTTTAGTTTTAGTAGATACTTCAGCAGATACATCAATTACCTCTTGTTGCTCCTCTTTAAGTCTCTCTAGCTTGTCTATTTCTGGTAGTTTGAAAAGCACTCCTGCGAAAAACCAGTAGTAAACAGCAACCGGATCGACATCTAAAGGATAGTAGTAGGTGTTGTAACTTATAAACAATATAAACACCCATAAAGCTGCTCCGTAACCACGGAAATTACGGTTTTTTACTTTACGGTAAGTTCTGAAGCCAGTAATTGTTAGGGTAGTGACTAAGACTAAAAACCCTAATACTCCCAAAATTCCCACTTCATACATGACTTTTGGATAGTATGTTTCTACTAATTTGGTTGGCCCCATTATCCTCGCTGAGTTGGTGGCTTTTCCTAAACCGTTTCCGAATGGATTTTTCGTATTGTGAGCAACTTCCTCAAATTGCTGGACGATAAAGTCGTAAGGTGGTGAAGCATTCCAACGATCTATAAAGCTATCAAGTCTTTCTTGGACAACTGCGGGATTGCTGGCGATCGCAATTGTCAAAACCAAAATTAGTCCACCGAAAATAGGAACAAATCTTTTGAGGTTGGCAAATTGTCCTGTAAGTAGTAGCAATAATACTAAGCAAGCAGGTACTAAGGCTAAGGCAATTCTTTGTCCGGAAATCACAGCATTGACAAATACACTCGCTAAAGAAAGCAAACCAACTATTCTCCATTTTGCAGAAGGATCGCTGAAGCCGGTACCGAAGGTGAAGAAGGTGCTTGAAATTAAAAACCATGCCCACTGCCAAGGTGCGACAAAAGTACCCGGTAGCCTAATCATCCCTTGACTGGGACTGTAAACTAACGCACCACCAACAAAGCATCGGGCTGATAATGTTGCTTTAAATAAATCTTGTCCTACAGCCCCACGAGTCCCCGGACAGATGCCCACAACTAACAACGCATATTGAACAACTCCTAATAAACAGCACAAAAGTATCAAGCTTACTTGGACTCTCGATACAAACAGAAAATCCTTTTTATTGCGAATTAAATAATAAGCACAGGTCATTAAGGGTATGTAACCCATAAATACCTTGAGTCCCAGAATGCCCATACCGAGAGGCATTGACTTCGGTGGGGTTTTAAACAGCGGTGGAGGAGGTGGGTTAAACTGTTGCATTCCATTGATAAACAACAGCGTACAAATACATAAGCCTAATAAAATAAATAATGGTTTTTTTATACTTGATGGGATTATAAAAGGTAAATTCTGCTCCCGGCATTTTTGCCACAGTGCCACGACGGCCGGGACGTAAAAGCCATCTTTTGCTAATTGAAGTATCGCATTTCCACCGAGCAGATAAGTTACTGTACCCGCAAATGGTACGTAGAAAATAAACCCAAATAAAGCTTGACGGGGATATTTATAAGAAAGCGCCATTACTATCACCCCCATCACGGCAGGCAGGGCTAATTTGATTCCTCCAACAAAAAATACTGCAATCCCTAAAACAAGACCTACTCCTCCAGATTTGGAGAGTAGGTCCATCAGTTCTTTCTTAGCTCTAGTTGCCTTGCGTTTTTGCGCTAACTTCTCTTTGATAGTGAGTTTTGGCTGTTCTTTTTTATTCTTATTTTTTGTATTCTTATTTTTTTTACCCTTGGACTTGAGCATATTAAATTTAAGACTTTAGATTAGTAAATTAAAAATGGTTGCTAGATAGTTGTTAGTCGTTAGTCAATAATAACTAAAAGCTAACATTTAATACATTGTAGTACTTAGTCTCATTAGTCAGTAGTGAATAATTTGTCGTATTATAGGATGCTCCTTGGAGTAAGCAAGCAGATTTATGCTTTACTACGAATCAATATCTGTATCTACACTTGCACTACAATACTCGGCAAGCCCTAAGTGACTTTTTACTGACTTATAACAACTAACTACTAACTACTAACAACTATCCAAATTTACCAAGCTAAATCCGTAAAATTCTCTATGCTGCCAAATTCTGCTGCACTACATCAACCAATTGTTTTGTCCAGTGGTTAGCAAGATCGGCTGCCTCGGCTTCTACCATTACTCGGATTAAAGGTTCCGTACCTGAAGCGCGAACTAATACTCTACCAGAATCGCCCATTGCTACTTCAGCACGAGAAATAGCTTGTTGTAAAGGTTGACAGTCTTTCCAATTTACCCGCTTCTCTCTATCTTCTACTCGCACGTTGTGCAACAATTGCGGATAAGTTGAAAAGCTTTGATTTACCATTTCGGACAAAGGTACACCTGCTTGATGTACCAAAGCTGCTATGTGCAAAGCTGCTAACAAACCATCTCCAGTTATACCGTAGTGACGGCAAAGAATATGACCGGATTGTTCGCCTCCTAACATTCCGCCAGCCCGCAGCATTTCCGCTTGTACGTGTTGATCCCCAACTGCGGTACGTGTAAATTTACCGCCGCAAAGGTTCCACGCTCTTTCAAAGCCTAAATTAGCCATTACGGTAGAAACAATCAAATTATCCGGTAATTCTTGTTTCTGCTGTAAAGACTTACCCCAAAGATAAAGAATGTAATCGCCGTTAATCTCTCTTCCGGTATTGTCTACTGCTAATACTCTGTCTGCATCACCATCAAATGCAAAACCCAAATCGGCATTGTTTTCTTTGACAGTTGTTTGCAAAATACCTAAATGAGTAGAACCGCAATTAACATTAATGCGATCGCCATCTGCTTCATTGTGTAGGGAAATTACTTCTGCCCCCAATTCTGTAAATACAGAAGGTGCTAAACCAACTGCCGCTCCCCATGCTAAATCTAAAACAATCTTCATTCCTTGAAGGTTGATATTACCATTTAGCGGCTGTTTCAATATTTGGGCATATTCCAAGATCAACTCCGGACGCGAGTAATGCCGTCCGCAATTACTTATACTAACCGCAGGTGATGCTTGGCCGCGCAAACCCGCTTCAATCTCTTTCTGCAATGCTTTGGATAACTTAATACCATCAGCACCAAAAATTTTGATGCCGTTGTCTTCTGGTGGATTATGGCTGGCAGAAATCATTACTCCACCGACTGCATCTGTGATGCTGCTCAGATAAGCAACGCAAGGAGTAGGACATAAGCCTAAATACCACACCTCTAAACCGGCTGCGGTTAACCCCGCACTCAAAGCCATTGCCAGCATATCGCTAGAATTACGAGAGTCTTGTCCGAGAATCACTGGGCCAAGATTAGCCGCGCGACTACGCAATACAATACCCGTCCAAAAGCCCACCTGCAATGCCAAAGGTGCGCTCAACAATCCGCCAACTTTTCCACGGATTCCATCAGTTCCAAATAGAGGAGATTTTGGCAGCACTAAAGAATTCTGCCCGAAACCGCTTGCAGAGGCTTTTTTCCATCCATTAGCCTCACTAGCAGAATCCCCACGTATACCACCGCGTCTTATAGTTACAAATGATACCATAACTTGAGAAAGCTCCACACACTCACACAGGAGAATAACACTTTATACACTTATTGAACAATTCCCATTGAATACCTTTTCGTCAGGACTGTTTAATATACCGTTTTTATTTTCTCTCTATAAATTTATTCTAATTTAGGTGCTTTTGAGCAAACATACTTATAAATTCTATCAAGCAAATATAAAGATTCAATCAAGTCAGTATTATCCCCGATAGGATTTAAAACTTATTTCAAGGATATTTAAACTTGGTTTAAAGTCATTTTAAAGCCACTAATATAATTTCTATAAACTAAGCCCCTAATATATTTAAAAGCTTATTTTAAGTAAAGATGATATACAAATTACCTATATCTTCCCATAATAGAATTAACACCTAGCAGATTGTCAAAAAAAATACTTTCAACATCAAGGCGCTTTCATAGGAAGTATGAACATTTATGCTATAAATTAACTTTTTGTAATAATATTTAATAAAAATATCGGGTTTTTGGAATTTACATAAGTTGTGTGTCGTAGTTTAAAAACTGACTTATTCAATTTGCTTAAGAAATTTTAATAGAAATTATCATCAATTAGCTCTAATGTTACCTTTTAGTAGTTGTTTTCAGTATGGGCAGTTATAGATGAAGGAAGTTAAATATAGATGCGCGAGCGTGATGAATTGTTATAGGTGAGTTAGGATTGAGGACATTATCCCCGTCATAACTTCGGTAAAAACTGCTCGCTAGCTTCTAGAAGCTTTCACTCACTCAAAACTTCATACTTGGAAATAACCATATGAATAGTTAACCTTTTTATTGTTGAGAAATTTAGCATGAGTAGCAATTTAGCAACCAAATTACGTGTAGGCACCAAAAAAGCCCACACAATGGCAGAAAACGTTGGTTTTGTTAAGTGCTTTTTAAAAGGAGTTGTTGAAAAAAAATCTTATCGTAAATTAGTTGCCAACTTTTACTTCGCTTACAGTGCGATGGAAGAAGAGTTGGAAAAACACAGCAATCACCCAGTTGTTTCTAAAATAGATTTTAAGGAACTCTATAGAAAGCATAGTTTAGAGCAAGACCTTAGCTATTATTACGGTGCTAACTGGCGCGAAGAAATCAAGCTATCGCCAGCAGGTGAAGCATACGTAAATCGCATCCGCGAAGTATCTCAAAACGAACCCGAATTATTAGTAGCGCATTCCTACACTCGCTACTTGGGTGACTTATCCGGCGGACAAATTTTGAAAAACATTGCTCAAACAGCAATGAATCTCAATGAAGGAGAAGGTATTGCTTTCTACGAATTTGATGAGATTGACGACGAAAAAGCATTTAAAGCAAAATATCGTCAAGCTTTAGATGAAATGCCCATCGACGAAGCAACAGCAGATAGAATTGTTGATGAAGCCAATGCAGCTTTTGGTATGAACATGAAAATGTTCCAAGAGTTAGAAGGTAACTTAATTAAAGCCATTGGACAAATGTTGTTCAATACTCTTACTCGTCGTCGCAATCGCGGTAATAACGAAACTGGATTGGCAACAGCTGATTAAGATTAGATTCTCATCTTAAGCAGATGGAATAATTAATTTTTAGGGGTGGTGTTCTTATAGTTACTAGTGCAATGTATTAGTAATTACAAGGATGTTGCCCCTAACGCAGGTTTTTTAACAATCTTGTAGGTTGGGTTGAGGAACGAAGCCCAACATTATCTAAAAATTCAAACGAAATAATTTAAAGCAAGAGAAGATTTAAATAATACCTAGCGAGCAAGATTTTTTTACATCTAGCGAGCAAGATTTTTTTACATCTAGCGAGCAAGATGCTCGCACTACGGTAACTTATTCGAGCGATTATAGATTATTAAATCGCTGCTAGTAGCAACAATAAACGTGTTTCCCGTATAGGAAAAACCGTATGTTCTTATGGTATCTCGTTGTTCAATCTTGGTAAAATTATCCGGTTGATTATAAGTCATATCATACAAATCGAAACCCGGCTCAACTAGTAAGATCATTTCTTCTGGAAAATTAATAGTTACTAACTCTAAGCTCCAGTCGTCTTGAGTGGATATTGGTAAACCACCACCAAAAAGTCCAGCCATTTTAATGATTTTGCCACTTAAACAACCAATACCTTCGGCTTCAAGGTATTGATTTTCATAATAATTTTCGTAGTCTCTCGCCGATTTTTCGCCAGTCGAACAATCAACCACACCTCGACCTGAATGAGATACTATTAACAAATTATCTGTATCTCGATCGAAACCAACAGAACATAATCCGCCAACCAAAATAGCGGTTTTAAGCTCCCACGGTGGTGGTGGTTTTTCAATTTCTAAACTTAATAATTTTGTTGTTAAAGGTTTTAAATGTTCGTACATAGTTGCTGGTGGAATGTTGGGTTAAAAGCGTATTATTATTCCTTGTATGCTATTAATATTGCTTGTGTGCTTTTAACCCAACCTACAATATTTAAAAATTGCCGGATTATGAATTCACGAAATCCCAAATGTTGTCGTCTAACTGCTGCAAAGATTCCAAAACCATATCGGCGATCGCAAACTTTGGGTTATGAGATTCTGACATTTCTGGGATAGCGATACATTTCATTTGGGCTGCTTTTGCGGCTAATACTCCATTGAGGGAATCTTCCAAAGCCAAACAATTTTGAGGAGATACGCCCAGTTTCTCGGCAGTGGTAAGATAAACGCCGGGATGAGGTTTTCCCAAAGTTTCCGATTCAGCCGAATAAATTATTTCAAAATCATTAGCTATATTTAGTTTTTCCAAAGCAGCATTGATAATTTTATATGAAGAAGAAGAAGCGAGGGCAATTTTGAGATTTTTAGCTTTGACAAAATTAATCGCATCCTCAACCCCAGCCAAAGCCTTACCTTCTGTATGAATCAACTCAATTAATTTATCAACAATTGCCTCTTGAACTTGCAGTTTAGATAATTTATCCCAAGGATATTTTTTGTACCAATATTCTACAACTTCATCAATTCTCAACCCTTTGGTTTGCAGACACATTGAAGGAATAAGAATAATCTCAACTTGTTTAAAAATAGCGATTTCTGCCTGTTGCCATAATGGTTCGGAATCAATCAACAAACCATCCATATCAAAAATTACTGCTTCAATCATAAAAATGGGGAATAGGGAGTAGGGAATGGGGAATGATAACAAAATTATGTTTGAGCGTCACGCATTAGGAGGGAGCATCCTAAATTTTTGAATTTGTAGTGCGAGCATCTTGCTCGCTTGATATATATAG
>JBARZF010000089.1:0-5676 GCA_049649675.1 Rivularia sp. (in: cyanobacteria)
TGAATTTCTGTGTAACTCGCTTTAATTTACCACAAGATATTAGCCGTAAACTGACTCATATTGGCGCTGGTTCTTTGATTGGATTTTTAGCACTTTATAATGATTTACATTGGTCAAAATATCTTAATGTTACAATTTTTGTTGTTTGGATAATACTGTTAATTCAAAAAGGCTTATTCGCTAGCGATGACGATGAAGCTGTTAAAACCATGACTCGCAACGGTGATAAAAGCGAACTTTTAAAAGGACCTTTATATTTCGTAATTGTAGCTACGATTTGCGGTACTTTATTTTACAAAACCTTTCCCGGAATAATGGCGATCGCCACTCTCGGTTGGGGAGATGGAATTGCTCCTATAGTTGGTTCTCGCTACGGTAAATTGAAATATGAAGTACTTAGTAGTAAAAGTGTGGAAGGAAGCCTATCAATGTTTATCGCTGCTTTTGCTGCCAGCGTATTTTTCGTTTGGTTGATTATACCGAATGAATTAAATATTGTGCGGATTTTACTATTATCTGCTATTGCTACAGTAGTAGAAGCTTGCAGCCCAAAAGAAATTGATAACCTTTTAATTCCGAGTGTAGTTATATTAGCTTCTAGTATATAAAAGGTAATTGGTAATTGGTAATTGGTAATGGGTAATAGGTTATTGGTAATTGGTACAAATTTTGTAGTATAGGAGCATAATTTATTTTGTAAATCAAAAATCTATAATAAAAGAATCCGTTGTTAAAATATAAAATATAAAATATAAAATACAAAATTAATTTAACTTTTAACCTGATTTTTTATTTAGATTGAACGAATAATTCTAATAAACTAGAACCAATATATACATATCCAGAAATAACTATAGTACTGCTTAATATTAAAGCAATTAAGAAGTAAGTATATTTTATTTTTGTTAAACCGATAGCATAGCTAACTATATCTTGAGAAAAAGGCATTGCCATCACCATATATAAGATGCTGCGGCTACCTTTAAACTTATTGATAAACTTATCTAATTCTTCTAAATTAGGTTTGCCAATAAACCTTTGAGCTACTTTTCTTCCTAATTTTCTAGATATCCAAAAATTAGCGCTGCATCCAATAATACTGGCTATATAACTTAGTAAAAAAGCATTATGTTTGCCAAATAACGTTCCGCCGACTACAAATAACGAACTTCCGCTCAAAGGTGCAAGAATTAAGCTTACCGAACATAAAGCTACAAATACAACAGGTGCCCATACTCCAGTTTTTTTAACAAACAGTTGAGCATTGCCTAAACCGATAGTTTGTAAAGCAAGCGCCATTATTAGGTAAAATATGCCCACAAAAACAATTGCTAATAAAATCTTTTTGAGTTTAGAGGTGAATGGCATTTAACTATTTATTTTTTATTTAAAGTAGAATTTAACTTCTGTGAAAAATTAATTGTTTGCTTATATAGTTACATTCTACTACTTTCAGTGTCGGGACTCAATCTATAACAATAAGTAACGTAATGAAGTCATGTAAGATACATAATAGATTTATCTTCACGAGTTGAAATAGGATTTACACAATCGTAACTATAAATTTAGTATTCTAGATGTTAAAATTTTCCAAGGCTTGAAAAAGGGCAATTGAAGGATATCTAAAAAATACTATTATGCAATCTCGTATTAATAAAAAATTATCCGATTTAAAAGCAATCGATATTTTCGCCGGATGTGGAGGTTTATCCCTCGGATTTCAAAATGCTGGATTTAAAATCATCGGTGCTTTTGATAATTGGGAACCTGCTATTAAAGTTTATAAAAAAAATTTTAATCATCCTATATACAATTGCGATTTGAGCAGTTTAAATGATGATTACTCAATTTTTAAAAAATTTGATTGCAATATAGTTATTGGAGGTTCCCCCTGTCAAGATTTCTCCAGTGCGGGTAAAAGAAATGAAAATTTAGGTAGAGGTGATTTAAGCATTGTTTTCGCCAAAATAATTGCTTTTATAAAACCTCAATGGTTTGTTATGGAAAACGTTGAAAGATATAATAAAAGTGAAAAAAGGTGTCAAGTTATAGATATATTCAAAGCAAATAATTATGGTTTAACTGAAACAATAATTAAAGCAAGTCTTTGCGGTGTTCCTCAAAATAGAAAGAGATATATTTGTATAGGTCAATTAAATGGTAAAGATAATGAACTCTTGCCATATATTAATAAAAGTTTTACCGAAAATCCTATGTCGGTGAGAGATTATTTAGGAGATACATTAGGAATAGAATATTATTATAGGCATCCTAGAACTTATGCTAGAAGAGGTATTTTTAGTATTGATGAACCAAGTCCAACTATTAGAGGTGTAAATAGACCAATTCCAAAAACATACAAGTTGCATAAAGCAGATGCTAGTTCTTTGATCGAGGAAATTCGACCGCTAACAACAATTGAAAGAAGCTATATACAAACATTTCCAAAAGACTTTGATTTTGATAGCGAGAATCAAACAAAAACAGATTTTGAACAAATGATTGGTAATGCTGTACCTGTAAAATTAAGCGAATATGTTGCTAATTCAATTATTGAATATATTGAAAGTAAAGCAATAGCTCAATTAGAACCGAAGCAGCTTGTGTTGAATTTTGGTGAGAATTAAGAGTATATTATTAAGTACTCTACTCTATTAAAATTTATATATGATAGCCTTTTGAAAAGGGTTAAGGTAGAAAAATGGAAAAAACAGTAACTTTAGAAACAACCTTAGAATTAGTAAAGCAACTGTCGCTTTTAGATAAAGTGCGCTTAATTGAACAAATTGCACCTCAAATTGAAAAGGAATTGACAAATATTCAACCCAAACCACGACAATCTTTGAGAGGTATTTGGCGTGGTGCTGATATTACTGAATCAGATATCAATGAAGTGAGAAAAGAAATGTGGAGTGATTTTCCGCGTGAGGATATTTGATGTCGGATGTAGTCACTGATACCCATGGTTTAATTTGGTATTTAGAGGATAGTTCGCGTCTAAGTACTGCTGCAAACGAAGTTTTCAATAAATGCGACAAAGGTGAATTGTTAATTCATATTCCTACAATTTGTTTAGTAGAAATTGTTTACTTGCAGGAAAAAGGGCGTATTTCGCCAGGTATGAAATCACAGCTTGATACTACTTTGAAGATTGGAAACAGTGGATTGGTTTTAGCCGATCTCACTGCTGGGGTTGCTGACGCATTGGCTACTATACCACGAAATATTGTTCCTGATATGCCGGATAGGATTATTGTAGCTACTGCGAAACATCTAGGTTTACCTTTAATTAGTAAGGATAATAAGATTACTTCGTCTGGAATCAGTATTGTTTGGTAAAGCTGGAATTTTAGAATAGACATCTCCGGAAAAGAAAAAAACCCCTCTCCAAACCTCTCCCCCACAGGGAGAGAGGCTTTCAAACCCCACTTCCCTGCTCCGGGAAGGGGGGTAGGGGGGCTCGCGGTATGCAACGAAGTAAATGTTTTCCGGAGATGTCTAATGGCGATCGCACTCGACAAAGAGGAAGAGTGCAATTGCATATTTACTATTCAAACAAAGTCCGCAAAAAATTTTCTTTATGTAATTATTTTGTATTTAATTCTTTGCCACAGCCGGATACTGCTTTAATACCTGCTTCAAATACTTCCCAGTATATGATTTTTCATTCTTCGCAACATCTTCTGGAGTACCCACAGCGATAATTTCTCCTCCTTTATCCCCTCCTTCGGGGCCTAAATCTATTACCCAATCGGCACAGCGAATCACATCTAAGTTATGCTCAATAACTAATATTGAATTACCTTTATCTACCAATCTTTGCAGTACATCTAATAATTTATGTACGTCGTAAAATGATAATCCCGTGGTGGGTTCGTCAATTAAGTAAAGTGTCTTCCCGGTAGCTCGACGCGACAATTCGCTGGCTAATTTCACCCGTTGCGCTTCACCACCCGATAAAGTTGTTGCGGGTTGTCCGAGTTTTACGTATCCTAAACCAACATCTACTAAAGTTTGCAGTTTATTCGCGGCTTTGGGAATATTAGTAAAAAATCCCACTGCTTCTTCAACTGTCATGTTGAGAACGTCAGAGATTGATTTGTCTTTGTATTTTACTTGCAAGGTTTCGCGGTTATATCTGGCACCTTTGCAGACTTCGCACTGTACGTAAACATCCGGTAAAAAATTCATTTCGATCACGTTGACACCTTGTCCGGCGCAGGCTTCGCAACGTCCGCCTTTAACGTTGAAAGAAAACTGTCCCGGTTTATAACCACGCGCTTTGGCTTCGATGGTTTCCGAAAATACCGCACGAATCGCGTCGAATATGCCCGTATAAGTTGCGGGGTTAGAACGAGGGGTTCTACCGATGGGGGATTGATCGATGACAATTGCTTTATCAACTGCTTTCAATCCCTTCATGCCGTCGATATCTTTAGGCATCGGAGTTTTTTTGAACAGGTGGTGTTTTAGTGCCGGATAAAGTAACTCGTTGACTAAAGTTGATTTACCCGAACCTGAAACACCTGTTACCGAAACTAATTTACCTAAAGGAATTTCTACATCTATATTTTGTAGGTTGTTGCGACGGGCATTTTCAATTACTAAATTTATGCCGTTTCCTTCCCTTCTCTGAGCAGGAGTTGCAATTACTCTTCTTCCCGATAAGTAAGCACCAGTTAAGGAATCTTCCGCATCTAATAACGTCTGTAAGTCGCCTTCTGCTACAATATGACCACCGTGAATACCCGCACCCGGACCAATATCAACAACGTGGTTAGCAGCGCGAATTGTTTCTTCATCGTGTTCTACGACAATTAATGTGTTGCCCAAATCCCGCAATCTAAATAAAGTTTGCAGCAATTTAGCATTGTCCCGCTGGTGCAAACCGATACTTGGTTCATCAAGTACGTATAATACGCCAGTTAAACCCGAACCAATTTGAGTTGCCAACCGAATTCGCTGAGCTTCCCCACCCGAAAGCGTCATTGCTGTCCGATTTAAAGTTAAATAATTTAAACCGACATCTAGAAGAAACTGCAAACGCGCTTTGATTTCGCGCAATACCAAGTCTGCAATTTGCATTTGACGCTTGCTTAACTGCAAATTATTGATTCTTTCTTGAGCGTCGGTAATCGAAACCCCAGTTAAATCCAAAATTTTATATTGTCCTAACCTTACCGCTAAAGCTTCCGGTTTCAACTTTTTACCATCGCATACCGGACAAGGTTGATCGATAATATATTGTTCTAATTTATGCTTAATTAACTCCGAACCACCTTCATACTGTCGCTGTAAAATCGGTAACACGCCCTTAAACTTTTTAGTGCGTTCCGATTCCGGAGTTTTCTCTTCTCCCTGTAAAACGATCTCCTGCTGTTCCGGAGTTAAATTTTGCCACTGCGTCTGTAACTCGAAGCCGTAATCCTGTCCTAGAGAGTAAAGTAGCTCCAAATAGTAGGAATTGTCTTTTTCAGACCAAGGCGCGATCGCAGCGTAAATTGGAACTTGAGGATCGGGTACAACTAAGTCGCGAGAAAATCTTTTTAATGTTCCGATCCCGTGACAATTAGAACAAGCACCATAAGGAGAATTAAAAGAAAATAAGCGCGGCGATAATTCTTCCATTACCGCGCCATGTTCCGGACAAGCAAAATTTTCCGAAAATACTAATTC
>JBARZF010000090.1:0-1895 GCA_049649675.1 Rivularia sp. (in: cyanobacteria)
AACCCAAACTAGTACAATTCGGCGTAAATAAGGCAACCATTTTTAATAGCTGAAAAGCCTATAAAATCAAACTTTTTACTTCTTACTTTTTACTTCTTACTTCCGCGAAGCGGTACTAGAAATATCAGCTACAAGCGTTGTCGCTGGATTAGTTGACTAAATAATCCCGACTGCTGGGCTAATTCCTCAAAATTACCTTGTTGAACTACCCGTCCATTTTGCAAAACATAAATTCTGTCTGCATTGCGAATTGTACTCAAGCGGTGCGCTACAACAATACGGGTAACATTTAACTTCTCTAAACTTTCGCTAACTATGGCTTGAGTTCTATTATCCAAGGCACTGGTAGCTTCATCAAACAACAAAATTCGGGGACGTAAAGCTAGCGATCGCGCAATTAACAATCTTTGTCTTTGTCCCCCTGAAAGGTTAGTCCCACCTTCGCTGACTACGGTGTGCATTCCCATGGGCATTGATGCAATATCCGAGGCTAAACCAGCCATTTTCGCTGCTTCCCAAGCTTCTTCCATCGCGATCGCAGCATTACTAGAAATATTATCAAAGATGGATGCAGACATTAAGCGACTGTTTTGCAGTACCACTCCTAATTGACGACGAACCGCATTCACATCTAACCCCGCCAATTCTTGTCCGTCGTAATAAATACTACCCGATTCTGGTATATCAAATCCTAATAACAGTCTTAAAAGAGTAGATTTACCGCTTCCTGAAGGTCCCACTAAAGCAATAAATTCTCCCGGTTCTGCCCGGAGACTAACATCATCCAGGGTCAGTTGTCCATCAGTGCGATAGCGGAATACTATGTGATTAATTTCTATTCTTCCAGATAGTTGACTGGGGCTTGATTTACTACTATCAACTTCTGGAATTGCTTGGAGGATTGGTTGGGCACGTTCCCATAATGGTAATGCTTCGAGGATATCGATAACGGTGCTGCTTAAGCTAGTTGTACCGCTAATAAAGGTGCCAAATGCAGTATTAAAGGCAAAGAAAGTACCTATGGAAAAACTACCCCCATTTGCCTGGGATTCTTGTAATAAACTGGTTGCAAAAGCAAAAATCACTGCTGGTGTTAATGCTGAAAGGATATTATTAACTACTACTAAGTTATCTTCGATACTTTGAGCATCCAACATCAGATGCAATTGATGACGATATTGCCTTCCCCAGTACGCAAAAGCCCTAGGTTCTGCCCCAGCCAAGCGAAATTTTGCTACACCGTTAATGATTTGCACCATCATACCAAACAGTTTACCTTGCATATTTAGCAACGGACGGAGTTTGCGGAGGGTGAGGATACCGGAAATAATTGTCACTGCAATGTTTATTCCAGCTACAAAGACAGCAATTATTGCCAGCAGAGGATTGTAGTAAAATAAAAGTCCTAAATTCAGCAAGGAAAATAAGCTAGAAAAGAAACTTTTTAAGATAGTATTACTGAGTTTTTGACGAATTTGAGTAATCACAGAAACACGAGAGCTTAAATCACCTACAGAATATTGGCGAAAGAAAGATGGTTGCAGATTTAACAGTCTATCCCAGACGGCAGCTTGAGTGGAAGTATCTGCGAAAGTTTCCAAGCGCATGATGGCGAATCCTTGGGTGAGTTGAAATAATGTTCCACCAAAGGTTGTGGCTATTAATCCCAAGGCTATTTGATATAAAAGTGATTTATTGGCATCAGGGATGGCGTTATCAATCAGAATTGCTGTGGCTTGGGGCGTAATCATACCGATTGATGTAGTCGCAATTCCGGCAGCAAATATAGTAAATAGTTCTCGGTAATGTCCTTTAACAGCAAATTGCAGTAAAGATGTAATATTTAATTTTGTAGGTAAAGGACGATAAAAAGTATAAGCTGTGGGGGAGAGAGT
>JBARZF010000091.1:0-2524 GCA_049649675.1 Rivularia sp. (in: cyanobacteria)
GCTCAGAAATGAACCCAATTGAACTTGAGTGGCAGCATATCAAAAAGGATGAATTATCAGGTCAAATGTTCGATGATGAACTAGACCTTGCCTACGCTGTAATGAATGGGGTTAAAGCCAGAGGGGAAAAGGGAGATTATAAAACAGAGCGTGTTAAATTTTACTCAAATCCCTCTTCTTAACTTTTCGTTACATAGCTAGATTTTTTTTCGCCGACTTACTTAAGTAAGCTGAAAAATTCTCCTGCTTCTAAATCGAGTTTTCCCGTGCGAAAACGACTAAGACGACTTTGATGTATTCGGGTCCAAGCCAATTTGGACTTACGAACTAACCAACTTACCGTATTATCAGCCTGCAATACTGCCAGAGGAGATATTAAAATTGGTGAAGGTGTATTTGGATTGCGTCGAGCATTCGCAGTTGCTGGTACAAAAGCATTAGTAATGAGTCTTTGGGAAGTACCCGACAGAACAAGTGCTTTATTGATGGAACGGTTTTTTGATAACTATCAAACTGGCATGAATGCCGTTGAAGCGTTACAAAATGCTCAAAACTATATTCGTAATATTACTGTCAAAGAGTTGAGAAAATCGACTTTGGGAGTGGAGATTTTGAAAGATATTTTGAAATTGCGGGAATTGTCAGCGCAAATGCAAATTGATTGTTACGAAGATGATAAACCTCTGTCACATCCGTTTTATTGGGGTGCTTGGGTATGTCAGAGTTAGAAGTTTTTTAAGATGGCTATACCGGGCTTTCAGAGACGCTCAGAAGAACGCTTAACGCCATTTGCGTTTGTTTTATTCAAAACCGAGGATAGTTTACTGAACGGAAACTTTTTCCGTTCGGTAGCGTTGAAGTTGGAAAGAATTTAACACATAGATATTTTGACTATTCAGCATTTTTTTACTTAATTATCTGCCTTAGCCACGAAAAAGAAGGGCTTAACTTTGTTTATTACCAACAGATTCATCTTCTTTATCAAAAAGACCTGGTGGTGCATTCTCCTCAACCCACTTCTCTATTAATTCATGAGCGATATCACTCATGTTTACCCCTTTCCAGGTACACACGGTATTAAAACGTCGTTTTAATTTTTCTTCCATCGACAGATTAAGCCTTTCGGTTCTACTTTTTCTAGGCATAATTTTAATGTTACGGAATATTAAGTGCCTATGTGAATGCGTGACTACGTGACAGAATTTAAGTATAGAAATAAAAATCCTTCCAGCATCGCACTATCGCATTGCTCGAAGATACTTTACTGTTTGGTTTTAGACACCAAGGTCCCCGAGTGACTGCCAATCAAGACGGAGGACTTGGCTTTTTTTGCGGGGATATTTCTCCACTTTCTTTCGCTTGTCTTATAGAAGTTTCTATCAAGAAAGCAGCAAGGTTAGCAGTTGGTCTTCCTTGAGAATCAGCCCACTGCTCTAGTTCTTCAAATACTGAATCAGGCAAAGTTACAAAAACCCTTTTACTCACGGTGTTTTACATCAAGTCTCGTTTTCCCTCCCATAGTACAGTCAAGCTTCACTCATTGAGCCATTTACTACCCCTGAGTAGCGAATAGTTGTAAATTAGTTACTAATATTTAGCTTAATTTGTTATAATGAGATTATCATACTAAAAACAAGCATCACAATTTTTTAATCTTACGGCGCTTGATGAGACAGAAATAATTTAAAAGCCAAAACCCCCCGCTCAGACTACCAATCAGGACGGAGGGTATGGTTTCCCAATAAAATCAAAGGGACTCTTTTATTATAATCCAAAAACAGTTGAAGGTTGGTTCTATGGCAAGTCTTATCATTATTCGGTAGGGATATTATTGCGTTGTTTTCATTTGATATTTCAATTTTACTAAACCTACTACCACATATTAATTATTAATAATCAGCTCTACTAAATGAGAAATTAGGCAAGATTGGAAAGTAGCCTTTTCTTCCTTGTACGTCAAAAAATGCGGGCAAGATGCCCGCATTACAAAGTTAAATAAAAAAGATTGTACAAATAATTGCTTTCGCTTCTAGCAAATTTTGAATACATGGAAAAACTTGCTAGAAACGGTAGGAATTTTAGCGCACACGCTCTAAATAAACTCGGAAAGAATCAAAAAAATTGACCGCTTCTGTGGTTAATTCTCCTTGTGTTACAGATCCAATAACATACATCCTTCCTTTAACTATAAACCCTTGATATTGCCCTGTTGTTCCGTCTGAATGTTGTATAAGTAGCTCTAAACCTGGGTATCCATCAATTTCTAAATTAGTGCTTCTGACGATTTTAGCTGTAGTAGTCATTTGTCCTCGCATAGAAGTTTGCAATACTTCACGAATTTTTTCAGCAGAGAAATAAGGTGTTTCTACTGGTAAATCTGTGTGGGCAATAATGTATATATAGCAACCGCCAAGGCGGTTAGGGTATAGACTCGAAGTAGTCCCTTTTCTTGCGGAACGCTATCAACCCATGCCTAAACCCTATAGTTACGATCTCCGTAAAAAAGTCATCCAAGCCATAAAAC
>JBARZF010000092.1:0-9806 GCA_049649675.1 Rivularia sp. (in: cyanobacteria)
CTCAACTTGGTGAAGTGGATAATGCGATCGCGCTTCATCAACAATCTTTGGAATTACTTGAAAAAATTGGTGACGTACAAGGAAAAGCTGCTTCGTTATGTATGCTGGGGCAACTTTTAGCTGATGAGAAGCAAGATTTTACAACTGCACTGGACTATTTACAGCAATCTTTAGAGATATTACAGCGTATCAAGTCACCGGATGCAAAGAAAGTAGAAAAGTGGATTATTGAAGTTCGATTTAAACAACTTCTACAACAATCTCCAGAAGCACGGGAATTATATCAACAACTGGAATCAGCGGATGAAGATACAAGTAATCAAATTATTTCTCGCTTAGGGGAATTGATGAATCAATATGATAACGGCGTAAATATAATAATTTAAAGATTATAGGTTAGATCGTGATTTTCTTAATACATAATGGTGCGTTACGGCATTTTCACAGGGATAACCTTTCAATAAAATACCTTGTGCCGTAACACACCCTACAAACTTGAAATTGGGCATGGGGCATGGGGGATTGGGAATTGAAATCGATAACTCTTCACGCTTAATCTCTTACAATCCAATAATTGCATAATTTAATTTACAATTAAACCCACCTTACGGTGGATTTTGCCTGTGTAGGCAAGCCACTGCGTTGCTCCCGGTTCCCTCCGTTATAGCAAGTGGCGCGCGGTTTCCAACCGCCTGCGTTATTTAATTCATAATTTTCTTAATAGATAATGGTGCGTTACGGCATTTTCAAACGGATAACCTTTCAATAAAATATCTCGTGCCGTAACACACCCGCGCAAACTCCTCGCAATGACAAACAATATAAAACTTCCATCTATAAAACCATTACGCATCAGCTTTATAGATGGAAGCGAGGTTTCTAAATGCTAATCACTGAAAACTATTGCAGTCTAAGCATTAAAGCAAGTTAGAATCTTTTCAAAAATAGTCATTTCAGTTATCAGTTATCAGTTATCAGTTATCAGTTATCAGTTACCCCATCAATAAATCGAGGGGCTTTAGTTTTGGAAAGAATTTTTCCTCTCCACGGATAAATCCGGGGGCTTGTATCCTGTTTATTTTTTGGTCATTTAAAGTCAATTCAGCGAGCGAAATACTGAACCGCAATCATTGTCAAAAAGAACAATGAAAATAAGTACATTAAACTATCTGTATTTAAAAGCATGGTATCTGTTCCCTAAAAACTATTATCTGTAGACTGAGTATATTCACATAATTGTTCCTATGCAAAATATAAGTATAATTACTATATTTAATCATTACAAAAATATCGATAAGTTTTATAAATCACAGTTTAGTCAATACATCTAAATGTATAAATTATCCACTGTATGTACTAGCGCTTTAGGGCATCCGTCCCATAATTCCGCACAGCAAGCCTTTAACCGCTTAGTGCGCTTTATAACTTCATAAGTGAAATATCCGGAACTATACTTATTAACATTGAGAGTAATATTTGTCATCCCTAGTTCTCCGGATTTCTGGAAATTTCTATTTCTATCTAAAGTTAAATCAGAACTAAAATAATTACGTAGAATTACGTTACTTGGAAGATAATCCGCTGTATCTATCAAAACCGATGGTGCGTTACGGCATTTTCAACGCGATCGCCTTTCAATCAAATACCCTGTGCCGTAACACACCCTACAATCCCCCATGCCCAATTACCAATTACCAATTACCAATTACCCATGCCCTAATACCGTTTCCGATTGTGATAAACCGTAACCAAGCGCTTAATTCCTTTAAACCGATATTTCCCCATTAATTCAAATCTGCGGGGTTTGGAAAGCATTTTATATGTCTCTTCACTAACTACGCATTCCCCAGGATGACAAACCCCTTCCATGCGTGCTGCTAAATTAATTGTTGCTCCTAAAGCTGTATACTCAACTCTTTGAGAACTACCTACATCTCCTACCACTGCTTTACCGCTATTAATCGCAATTCTCAACTCTAAGGGTTCTTGCCAAAACTGGTTGTAATTCAAGTTTTCCAAACGCGCTAACATCCTCATGGCGGCTGCTACAGCCCTATCTGCATGATCGGCTTGCGGTTCTGGTGCGCCAAAAAATGCCATGATGCAATCGCCGATATATTTATCCAAAGTACCGCCACAGCCGAATACTTCCTGTAGCATTTCTTCAAATAATTTGTTGAGTAACTCCGCAATTTCCGTAGGAGTAAATCGTTCGGACATTGCTGTAAATCCAACTACATCGGCGAATAAAATGCTAATTTCGCTTTCTTTTGGCGGTAATCTTCCGTCGGGTAAGGCTCCCAAAGCGATCAACTGCTGTACTACTGCTGGTGAGTGATAGCGTTCCAATCTTTGTCGAATTATCTCTTCACTTTTGAGCTTTTCGATTAACAACCAACGTTGAACGCTCGAAGAAACCAGGTTTCCTAAAGTTGAAAAAAAGCTCAAATCTTCCGAACCTTCTTTTACCCAATGATAAGAAGAAAAACTTGCATCAGCATAAAGCACTCCCACAACTTTATTTTCATCCCATAAAGGAACTGCCATTGCACTACGAATTCCCTTAAGAAAAACGCTATGCTCTTCTTCAAATCGTTCGTCTTGATGGGTATCGGCTGACTGAATCGCGACTTTTTCTTGAAATACTTGCTGACATATGCTTTGAGAGATCCAGCTATCATCAGCCATTAATTGCTGTTTGTTACTAACATTTCTACTTGCAGCATTTAATAACACTAAATTGCCGCAATTCTTAACATCTATTAACAGCCCCAAACGGTCAATACTATTAAGATAACGAAAGACAACCTGCTGTACTTGAGAAAATATTTCTTCAATAGAAGTAGCCCCCGAAAGATTTTTAGCTATATCTACCAAATCCTTCAGACGTGCGATCGTTCTATCTTTGCCGATAATATCACCATCTTTACTAACGGCATCTATCCACTGCTCTTGTAATTGTTCAACATTACGAAGTATTGTTTTACCTTCTGAAAAAGCTGCATACTTATTTTGGGGTGGTTGAGGAGGAACAGCTAAAAGCACCACCAGAGAAATATCTCCTACCCAAATTACATCCCCATGAGAAATTGCGGTAGGCTTTGTTACGGGTTGTTCGTTTAATATTGTGCCGTTTTTACTGCCCAAATCTTCTACCAACCACAAACCATTATTTCCTTTCGTAAAACGCGCATGACTGCGAGAAACACCTCCAAAAGGTAAACTTAGGTTACATTCTGGCAACCTACCAATAATATAAATATCTTGATCCACCGTCACCGTTTTTTGGGTATTTCCCCTTTGGAGACGTAGTTTCAACTCAGTCATGGCTGTGCTTGATTGTAATCCTCGAAGCAAGGGGGTAAACGGATGCAGAAAACTCTACTACCGTCAAGCGTTCAAAAATAAAGTTTTAGTGTATTAGAGTTAGTAAAACTAATACATTCCATTTATGACACTGCAAACGGCACTCCGACAACTATAACTCTTGTCAATTTGATTTTAGATTTTAGATTTTGGAAATTACCTACTTGCTGTTCGCCGTACCCTTTTACAAGACAGGTGTTAAGCATCTGCTGCCCGCTTCTTTATGCCTTGTAATATAAGTTATATAGCGATTACCTATTTTTAATTATTAGAAGACTTTATCAATTCTTTACATAGATAGAGTCATATCTGCCATATGTGAAGAAGCAATACAATAGAAAACGTTACAATCAAATTTAATGATTTGCGATGGTTTAACTATCGAGAATAAATTCATTATCCAATAGTTACAGTAGTATTTTTGATTGCATATAACTTATTTATGAAACAGCATTATAGTTCAAAAAACAATCGCTATAGTCAACTGAGAAATTCGGTTTTTTTGATTTTAGTTATTTTCAGTATATTAGCAGTAGTTGTCGCAACGCTTTATCCTTTTAATTTTTCATTACCAGATAATATTTCCAAGCGAGAATTAGTTAATAGTTTTGATAATAATAGCTTTTTTAACGACCAGGTAAACAATGTCTTGCTATTCTTACCTTTAGGGTTTGGCTTGACGGGTTTATTACAAAGAAAAGCAAAATTAGTTGTGCAGATTATAGCAGCAATTTTAGCCAGCGCTGCCTTATCATCAAGTGTTGAATTGCTGCAAATTCTCGTACCTTCAAGAACACCAACACCCGCCGATATTTTTAATAATAGCTGTGGTGGCTTTTTAGGATTAATTTGCTTTTATATTTGGAATTCTAAAAGCTTTAAAGCGATATTGCAAAGAATAGAAACTAGTAAAGCTAGTAACTCAATAAGCAAAATTACCTTATTTTTTACTGGTTATATAATTCTGACATTTTTGCTGACAATTCCCTGGCAAGCTACAACTAATTTAAGCGGTTGGAATCCCAATTTCCCGTTAATTATCGGTAATGAAAGAACTGCCGATCGAGGTTGGGAAGGTAACATCTCCGAGTTGAATATTACCAACAAAGCCTTTTCTCAAAACCAAGTAAAACAAGTATTTTCTCAAAGCAATAATTTTCCAACCCAGGGAGATTCTCTAATTGCTTCCTATGATTTTACAGGAAAAGCACCATATAAAGATAAAGCAGGAAAACAGCCGGATTTATTATGGCAAGGTGAATCAACAACTCAAAATGAAAATCAAGTCTTTATAAGTCCAAATCGCTGGCTACAAACAGCAACACCAGTCGAATCATTAAGCGAAAGTATAAGAAAAACCTCTGAATTTACGATCTTCACTACCCTTACTACTACTAATACAGAACAAACCGGCCCAGCGCGAATTATTTCCCTTTCCAACGATTCTTTTCGTCGTAACTTCACCTTGGGACAACAAGCAAGCGATTTAGTATTTCGAGTTAGGACTCCCCTTACCGGAGCAAATGCTGCCGATGTAAAACTACAAGTACCTAATGTATTTAAAGATGCAAAACCGCATCAAATAGTTATTACCTATTCTAAATCCTCGCTAATCATTTATGTAGACAACATTGCCAATATCCACACCTTAAACTTACTTGACTTAATACCCAAGGAAAAAAGATTTTTCTATTATGGACTAACATTTATTCCTTTAGGACTTTGTTTAGCTTTGCTAACAACATTAGCCAGAAGAAAAATCAACTTTTACCGTTTAATGCTACCCGCAGGAATAATATTACCTTCCTTAATATTAGAAGGAATTCTCGTACAAGAAAGTGGTAAAAACATCAGTCCAAAAAACCTATTTCTGGGAATCTTATTTACAGCCGGTACGATGTTGATATTAAAAGCAAGAACGGGGAACAGTGAGCAGTGAACAGTTAACAGTTAACAGTAAGCAATTAATTAGGTATATGTAATTATTTTGTAGATAAGTAGTGTTCGCCGGAAGGCTCCCTATTTATTTAGAAACAACAAACAACATTCCTCAAATATTTATCTTCCTCTAATTAACGATTGTTAATTGATAATTGAACACTATTAACTGTTAACTATTAACTGATTACTGCTAACTGCTAACTGTTAACTGTTCACTGCTAACTGCTAACTGTTAACTGTTAACTGATTCCGGTACTTCCAAAGGAAACTGCCCTAAAAGTCCTTTACGATAATCGGTGACAATAGTTCTGGCGCTACGCTCTACATCACCTTGATATTTGTGTTCGGCTAAAGCGTATAAGTACTCTTCTCCGGTGTATGGTGTGGATTCAAGCTTGTAACGGGATAAAAAAGGATTTTCTGGTAATACTTTCGGAGCAACTTGCTGCATTTCTCCAACTATATCTACGAATGCTGCTGCTACTTTTTGATTGTCGTAGGATGCTTCTCCAATATCGTCGCAAATTGCTAATTTTAATGCTGCTTCCTGATTATCTAATCTAAGAGGAATTACACCGGGAGCATCTAATAATTCTAATTCTTTGGAAATTCGTACCCACCTCAAAGCACGAGTTACACCAGGGCGAGCCGCGCTTGGTACCACACGTTTGCCTAATAAACGATTTATCAAAGCTGATTTACCTACATTCGGAAAACCAATTACCACAGCACGTATGGGGCGAGGTAACATTCCCCGCTGTTTACGTCGCTCATTAACCGCACTTCCCGCAGATTGTGCTGCTTTGGCAACTCCATTTACCCCTTTTCCTTGTTTGGCATCAGTAAAAATGGGAACTTCATTATTAGCTCTAAAGTAATCCGTCCATAATTCTCTTACCTCAGATGAAATCATGTCCAACCGATTGATTACCAACAATCTTGCTTTATCTCCTATCCATTCCGACACTTGCGGATGGTGAGTTGATAAAGGGATACGTGCATCTCTTACTTCTAAGACAACATCAACCAATTTTAGTTGTTTTTTTAGTTGTCTTTCAGCTTTGGCGATATGTCCGGGATACCATTGAATTAGATTTAATTTATAGTTTTGAGTTATGGGCATAAGATTAAAGATTGGGGAATTGGGGATAGGGAATTGGGGATAAGGAATTGGGAATGGGGAATAGAAGTCTAATATAGCTATTAAAGTATATAACTTTATATATAATAAGTTGCACTATCTTTCTTACGATCGCCGTTCATTATATAGTGCAAGAAAACCATACAATTAGTTAAGCAATATAAATCAGGTCAATATCTTTTATGTCAAAGTTTGCATAAAAAATTTATTGGCTAATTATAATTGATTACTAACATTCTTTTTTAATATTGCTTCTTTTCCCCATTCCCCGTTCCCCGTTAAGAGTTCCCTTATATTAATACGACTGATGTAAAATAATTCGATTGCCATCAATGTCATAAGCGTAAACCTCTCTACCGTGGGAAGCGCGAGTAATTTCGCCGAAAGGTGGATGACCTAATGTTTCTAGATGATACATTACACTTTCTAAATTTTTCACTTCTAAACATAAACTAACGCTACTTCTAAAAGAATCATTAAATTCAGAAACATGAGTTTCTTTTGGCTTAAAAATGGCTAGTTTTAAACCTGAAAGCTGAAATTCTGCATAGACATTAGGAATATGATTGTTAGGGTTTTGGTTGAGAAATTGAATGTAAAAATCAACTAGCTCTACAAAATTTGCAGTAGCAATAGTTACAAATGCTTCAGTATATTGAAAAGACATATTAATGTACAGGTCAAAGGTTAAAAATTACAGTTTATAGTTAGACTTAATTGTAAGCTTCAAATAATTGCGAGTTTACGGTATTTTAGTCATTATTTAAACTTGTTTTTGCTTCATATTGAATATCTTTTTCTGGATTACCCAACTCGCGGGTATTTGCGGCAAATTCTAATAGTATTCCATCGGGATCGAAAAAATAAAATGATCAAATGAAAGTGTTTTCGTCGGCTTCTGATACATAACCAGATGGAACATCGGCGTGGTGTAAAATTGGTGTGGTTTGGACTCCTTTGCCCCATCAGCTTTTGTCTATATTCTTCAACTTTTTCCAAAGGCACTTTAAACGCCTTACGATTCAACGAGCCGTGAGCAGTGGCTATATTACCTGTTTGTAAAGCATCGGGGCTTACCGAAGCTATCCCTGGTGATGCTTGTGGTGCTTGAGGAAACCAGAAAAAAGCCTGCTTCGTCACCGTTACCAATATCAAAAAATAAATGCTGTCCACCGTCGGGAAGAGCAATAGTTTTAATTAATTTTAATCCCAGGGTATTAGTATAAAAATCTACTGTACGCGCCATGTCTTTACATACTAAAGCGATATGATTGATTCCTTGAAGTTGAAAGTCTTTCATGATAGCTATGCTTGAATGCCTAATATCTTATTGTTTTCAGAATACTGTTAAAAACGCAACTATTATCAAACGCGATGATTTATTCAGAATCAATCATCTGAGGTATATATTGAAATGGAAGCTTTAAATCATTGATGATAAGCGAAAAAAGCATTATTTGGCAATACCTGATTCTTTATACTCCACATTTTCTCACAAGGTTTAACTATTAGGCTTTGATTATGGATATTAGTTAAATAACCATTAGTTGTCATGGGAATCAGAAAGGTACGGCAGAATGTTATGATTGTGATTTACAATTTTAAAGTTATAAACAAAAAGCTTGTCTTTTTAAATAAATGGTTTATAAACATGAAGTTGATTATTCAAAAACCAATAATTAATGGAACCTTGAAGGTAAACTTTTAAAAACTTTACAAGGTCATTACGATAATGTCGTAGCAATTGCATTTAGTCCAGATGGTGAAATGATTGCTTCTGCAAGTTTGGATAAAAATATTAAGCTTTGGAATCGAAATGGTGAACTAATTCGTACTTTGGTAGGACACAATACTGATACCTTCTTGAGTTGCAAATATTTCTACTCCTGTTAATTCTTCTAATAATAAGCAGCAAAAGCAGAAAAACTATATGATTGCTTCGGCTAGCGGTGATAACACTATTAAATTATGGAATACAGATAGAACTTTAATTACAACTTTGCAAGGACATAAAGGTGCTGTTTGGGATGTAGAATTTACTCAAATAGGAAAAACTCTTGTTTCTGGAAGTGAAGATAATACCTTAATGTTGTGGAATTTATAAAAAGTTGTTGATAGCGACAAAGTTCTCGATTACGCTTGTGATTTAGTACGAGATTATTTAAAAAATAGTGCAGAAGTAGATTCTGAAGATAGGAATTTATGCGACAGTGAACAGTGAACAGTGAACAGTGAGCAGTGAGCAGTGAGCAATTGATAGTTATCTACCCCCTCTACCCCCTCTACCCCACGCCACTTTGCGAGGGCGCTTTGAACCCCCGCACGCAAGTGGCTCCTCTACCCCCTCTAACAAAATCCCCTTGTCTCCCCATCTCCCCGTCTCCCCATCTCCCCATCTCCCCATCCTATTCCCATGCCCATTTCCTTTTATCAAAATAGTTTTTGTCAAACTTTCGGTATAGGTTGAATTTAGCTAGCATAGCTACCATCAAAGACGGAAGCCAATTAGGACAATATCATGACTAGCATCTCCTCTGTACCGGATTTTATCGAATCTTTGCTAGGTAACGAAGCTAAAGACTTGCTTACCCACAAAGCCAAAGTCTCTCAAAATATGCTTCACCTACCAGGAAGCGATTTTGTAGATAGAGTTTGGATTAATAGCGATCGCAATCCCCAAGTATTACGTAGTTTGCAAGCGCTGTATTCTACGGGAAGACTTGCCAATACTGGTTATCTCTCGATTTTACCTGTAGATCAAGGCATCGAACATTCAGCAGGTGCTTCTTTTGCTCCCAACCCGATGTATTTCGATCCTGAAAATATTGTCAAATTAGCAATAGAAGGTGGTTGTAATGCTGTTGCTTCAACTTTGGGTGTATTAGGAATCGTTTCACGTAAATATGCTCATAAAATTCCTTTTATCGTTAAAATTAATCACAACGAATTGCTTAACGTTCCCAACGGTTACGACCAAATTATGTTCGGTGATGTAGAACAAGCTTGGAAATTGGGTGCTGCTGCTGTGGGTGCAACAATCTACTTCGGCTCGGACAACTCTACCCGACAAATTCAAGAAGTAAGCAAAGCCTTCAAACGCGCTCACGAGTTGGGAATGGCTACTATTTTGTGGTGCTATTTGCGTAACAGTGCATTCAAGCAAGATAAAGATTATCATCTCTCAGCGGATTTATCATCTCAAGCCAATCACCTGGGTGTAACCATCGAAGCCGATATTATCAAGCAAAAAATGCCCGAAAATAATAACGGATACGGTGCAGTTGCAAAGGCGATCGGTACAAGTTACGGAAAGACTCACGAAAAAGTTTATACCGAATTAACCACAGACCACCCCAGC
>JBARZF010000093.1:0-5649 GCA_049649675.1 Rivularia sp. (in: cyanobacteria)
GTATATTATTAACAACTTATCAGACACCATGCCCCATGAGTCGAGTGTAGTATCACATTTTGTCGATTTTTAATAGAGAAGATAATGAAAATTCAGAGGGGGAGAGGGGGAAGAGGGGGAGAGGGGGAGACAAGGGGACAAGGAGACAAGGGGACAAGGAGAAGAATAAATAATCATTACCCATTACCAATTACTAATTACTAATTACCCATACCCCATGCCCCATGCCCAATTCCCAACTCCTAACTGTTCACTGTTAACTGTTAACTGTTCACTGACTACTGCACTATTCCCGATCGCAATGCCCGCACTGCTGCTTGTGTGCGATCGTCAACGCAAAGTTTACTGAGAATTCCTCTAACGTGGGTTTTTACGGTACCGATTGTCAAGTATAGTTCTTTGGCAATTGCTGCATTGTCGCATCCAGAAACTATTAATTCTAATACTTCTAATTCCCGTTTTGTTAATGGATAAGTTTCTATAACTTTTTCAACTTCTGGATCTACTCCTTGAATAGCTACTGTTTTTGCATCCGCACCTGATTTTCCTTGGGATACTTCTTGGCGTACTTGTCGCAGTACAATATCTGCAATTGCTGGATCGATCCAAGAGCCACTTGAAGCTGTTGCTTCTACTGCTTCCACTAATTTTTCGCTTTCAATATCTTTCATGCAGTAAGAATCAGCACCAGCACCAAAAGCTGCTAGTACCGCTTCGTCGCTGTTTTGCATGGTTAGAATCAACAGCTTGGTATCTTGGTTTTCAATTTCTGCTTGATATTGCCGAAATCTTCGCGTTAACTCAATACCGTCTATATCGGGTAAACCAAGATCGATAGTAGCAACATCTGGTTTTAAACTTTTCAGAAGATTTAAACCATCAGTTCCGTTAGAAGCTTCACCAACGATTTTAATGTCTTCGCGAGTTTCTAAAGCCGCTCTTAAACCTATTCTAGTTAAATTATGGTCTTCGATTACGACTACTCTAATTTCACTCATATCATGCAACCTCTACCCACATTATTTAAAACCCTATTTAAGATAGCAGAGCTATTCTATTAGAAACGATTATGTTTATTGTATTAAATACGTTTACAAATACCATTACAAGCCTTGTCTTTACAAATAGTTATAAGTTTATTTTTTGCATTTCATCCTCACGATAGATACCTATATACACAATAACTTAACTGTAGAAGCTAGAAAAAATCAGGTCTGAACGATTAACCTTTTAACAGTGACCAGTAATCAGTTAACAGTTAACAGTTACCAGTAATATATCTTTAACTCCTAACTCCGGGCCTCCTAATTCCTAACTCTCAACTCCTAACTCCTAACTGCTAACTCTCAACTCCTACTCCTAACTTTCAATGTCTCACTGTTATGAATCAAAGTCGTCATCCTGCTAAAACTGATAACACTTCCCAAGGCGAAGCTCGCTTTGGGCGGGTTATGCAGGCTATGACGCAGATTGTTTGTTGTGCGGATGCGGATGGAGGAGCTACTTATTTTAATCAAAAATGGTACGAAGTAACTGGATTGAATGAAAGTCAATCTTTAAATTTTAATTTTTTAGAGGCTATTCATCAATCCGAACGCGATACGGTTTCTCAGTCTTGGTTATCAGCTGTAAAAGAGCGCAAGTCATGGGAACATGAGTTTAGAATTATACATAAAAATAATTTGCCTTATTGGTATGTAGCTTATGCCCAGCCTTGTTTTGACGAAGAGGAACAATTTATTGAATGGGTAGTTATTTTTAATAATATTAACAAATATAAGCCAAGCGAAATTAAGTTAGAACAACAAGAAGCACAAACCGAGATTCAAAAATACTTTGAAAGACTAACTTTAGCTTTGGATGCTGCGAAGATGGGTTCTTGGTATTGGGATTCGTTTACTAATAAAAATTTGTGGACTCCTTACCACGACATTATTTTCGGCTACGAACCGGGAAATGGGGAACATACCTATGAAGATTGGGCAACTCGGGTTCATCCTGACGATTTACCATCGGCTGAGGCTGCTTGGAAAACCGCTTTAAAAGAACATAAGGATTATGTTTGCGAGTACCGGATAGTTTTACCTGATAATACTCTACGCTGGGTTGAATCTTACGGACGCTATTATTACGATGACAGCGGTAAGGCTTTGCGGATGGCGGGTACTGTCACCGATATTACCGAACGTAAAAAAGCACAGCAGGCTTTAGAGTCAAGCGAGCTTCGCTACAGTACTTTAGCTCAAATCTCTCCCGTTGGTATTTATCGTTGCGATGCGTCTGCGAATTTGCTTTACGTTAATCAACGCTGGTGCGAAATAACTGGGTATACTTTCGATTCGGTAATTCATCAACGATGGCGTGCAACAGTTCATCCGGAAGATAAAGTCCGAGTAGAAGCGGAAGTAAAATGCACGTTAGAGCAAGCAATACCTTTTGAGTGCGAGTTTCGCTTTCAACGTCCAGATAATTCTGTGGTTTGGGTATTAGCTCAATCTGTTCCAGAAACGAATGCGGATGGAGTATTGATAGCTCATGTAGGTACAGTTACTGATATTACCCATCAAAAGCAATCGGAAAAAGCACTGCGAGAAAGTGAAGAACGTTTTCGTTCGACTTTTGAACAAGCAGCAGTGGGTATAGCTCATGCAGATAAGAATGGTAGATTTATTCGCGTAAATCAGAAACTTTGCGATATTTTGGGTTATACACGCTGCGAACTTTTACAGCGCACTTTTCTTCAAGTTACTTATGCAGATGATTTAGAAAGCGATTTGAAACAGGTTCGCAATTTATTGTCTGGTAAAATCCAACATTTCTCGATGGAGAAGCGCTATATCCGTAAAGATGGTTCTGTAATTTGGGTAGAGATGACGGTTTCTTTGGTGCGTCAAGCAAACGGTGAACCAGATTATTTTCTTAGTGTAATTAAAGATATTAGTCAACGCAAACAAGCGCAAACGCAACTACAACTTCGAGCGCAGGAGCAAGAAGAATTAAATATACTATTAACTGAGACTACATCCCAATTAAGAAAACGCAACTCGGAATTAGACCAATTTGCCTACGTCGCTTCCCACGATTTGAAGGCACCCCTCAGAGCGATCGCCAATCTTTCGCAATGGTTGGAAGATGATTTATCGGAAGTATTGGAGCCGGAAAATCTGCGCCACCTTGAATTACTGCGTCAGCGAGTTTATCGCATGGAAGCTTTAATCAACGGTTTGCTACAATATTCTCGCATCGGACGTGTTGAGAATGAATTGGAAAAGGTGGATGTTAATCGGCTTTTAGCTCAAATATTTGATGAGCTTGCACCACCCGAAAATTTTACCATCGAAGTAAAAACTCCCATGCCTAGCTTAACTACAAAAGGTATGATGTTAAGGCGAGTATTTACGAATTTAATTGATAATGCTATAACCCATCATAATGGTTCGCAAGGTAGAATAGAGGTTTGTGTAAAAGATAAAGGGGAATATTACGAATTCGCAGTATCTGACAATGGAGGGGGAATTTCTCCTCAATATCACGATAAAATATTTGTAATTTTTCAAACTTTACAAGCCCGTGACAAAAAAGAAGGTACGGGAGTAGGTTTATCTATTGTTAAAAAGATTCTTGAAACCCAAGGAGCCACGATTACTGTAGATTCCGATATTGATAAAGGAGCAACTTTTCGTTTTACCTGGCATAAGTAGTAATTATATAATTAATAATGCCAAAAAATGGCTATATTCAAAAAAACAACTGCTGTTTGGCGCTCTTTACCAGTACGTTATCGTGGTGCAATTATTATTGCTCTACCTTTTTCTTGTTTGATAATAACTCTACTTGCTTCAGTTTGGTCGAGACAAGATGCTATTGCAACTTACAAACAAATTGACAATACAAAAACGGTAATATTACATAGTAACAGATTGCTGAAAATTTTATTAGATGCTGAAACAGGTACTCGCGGCTATATAATTTCTCGCAATCGGGTATTTTTAGAACCTTACAATGCAGCACGTAAAGAATTACCAGTAATTGTTAATCAGCTAAAGCAAGATTTACCCGATGATACTCAAGAAAAAAGATTTAAACAAATAGAAGTTTTAGCACAGAAAAATATTGAGATTCTAGAGAAAAGAATAGAAAAACTCGAACAAACAGAACAAACTAATATCGAACCACCACCGGCAGATGCTTTGCTTTACCAAGGTAAAACTGTTATGGATACGATTCGCGAGGTAATTGATGCTTTTCAGGAAGAAGAATTACATCAATTAGATATCTATCGCGAACAATTGAACGATATCCGCGATAAAAATATTAAAATATTATGGTTTACGGTGTCGATTAGTATATCTAGCTATGTAGGAGCAATATATTTATTTAGCAAGCTTGACTGGCAAATTGAAGGGCAGGAATTACAACTTCGAGAAAAGAAAAGCTTGCTTGAAGGAATCATGGGGAATGTTGTAGATGGAATTATTACTTTAGATAAACAAGATAAGATTGATAGCTTTAATCAAGCAGCAGTAACGATGTTCGGTTATCAATCTCAAGAAGTAATCGGTAAAAATCTTAACTTATTAATTTCTGAAAAAATAGAATCTGAAAAACCATCATTTAATAAAAGTATTTCAGCAACGCATCAAGCTTTACCAATGTATGCTTTGGGAAATCGTCAAGTAGGCAATAATTTTCCGATTGAAATATCTATTAGCGATTTGCAAGATGGCAACGGAAAGATGGTAATTGTTCGCGATATTACCGAACAAACTCAAGCACGAGAAAAATTAGAAGCTAACGTTCAAGAATTGTCTCGTCTAAGTTTATTATTAGCAAATACCAATCAAGCTTTAACTGAAAGAAATCAAGAATTAGACAGCTTTGCTTACATTGCCTCCCACGATTTAAAAGCACCTTTGAGAGGAATCGCAAATCTTTCTCAATGGTTGGAAGAAGATATTCAAAATGATTTAACACCAGAAAATCAGCATCAGTTTGAACTCCTGAGAAAACGAGTTTACCGAATGGAGGGTTTGATTGATGGTTTACTTGAATATTCGCGGGTAGGAAGAGTACAAACTGCATCAGAAGAAGTTGATGTGAGCCAACTTTTAGCAGAAGTTATTGATTCCCTTAACCCCCCACCAACATTTAATATCGAAATTGCTGGGGATATGCCGGTATTTATGACCAAAAAATTGCTTTTAAGACAGGTATTTGCCAATTTATTAAGTAATGCTATCAAACATCATCCCCGCAATGATGGACATATCAAAATTTCAGTAGAAGATAAAAAAGAACTATATAAGTTTATTGTCAGCGATGATGGTAGCGGTATCGATGGTAAAGATCGAGATAAAATTTTTACAATTTTTCAAACCCTGAAATCTCGCGATAAAAAAGAAAATACCGGCGTTGGTTTATCTATTGTTAAAAAAATCGTCGAATCAGAAGGCGGTAAAATTAACCTGGATTCCGAGTTGGGTAAAGGAGCAACTTTTGATTTTACCTGGTTAAAATTATCTAGAGAACAATAGTACTTCATCCGATAGGAATAGGTTATTTGATAGAAAATCCTCACTAATGGTCAAGCTCCGGCGTGCGGCTATCGGTTTACAATTCATTAAAGCCAACTTTTACAATGCTCTATTA
>JBARZF010000094.1:0-12745 GCA_049649675.1 Rivularia sp. (in: cyanobacteria)
AGCACCGATATTTGCAAAACGCTTTGAAGAAGAAGGATATTCCAACTACGAAGATATGGGAACGATGGAAAAAGCCGTTGCTCGTGGGTTGGAATTAGCAAAAAAGCATGATGCGTCGGTAGTTTTATTGTCGCCAGCTTGTGCAAGTTTTGACCAATACGCCAACTTTGAAGTACGCGGTGATGATTTTCGCAAGTGGTGTTTGGAATTATAGATTAGTTCGTTTGTAAAACCTGGAATTTTTGTAGAGACGCAAGGGTATCGCGTCTCTAAATTTTTCTAGGGGAGGCAAAAAGCTGAAGCACAAAAAGTGCTTGAGGAAATTCACAAGATTAAACGTGGCGATCGCCTTTAATGAGAAGTCATGCCTTGTAGAATTTACACATGATAAGCAGTTAACACAATCTTTTTATCAAGACTATATATTGATTCAACTCTAGGATATTCATCATGTGACCACCATACTTTAATTCTTCCACCTTGTGCTGGTGCGCTTCCAACTTCAAAATACCCAGCATTTATCATTCTTTTTTCAAATTCGTTTGATGGTAGTGTTTTAGTAGTAAATGCAGCTAATCCCTGTATAATATGCTTATCAAGCGTCATAACTACCTTGATAAGAAGTAAAAATCTTGTAACCTGGTAGTACCAACCCAAAACCAGTAGAACTGTGAATCATACCAGGATACTTATAAGGATTATCATCGGGAGTACTACCACCGATTATTAATGTAAACCAAGGGCACCAGATATAAATTCCAGGTATTAGTAAATCCATGCTATAAGCAATAGTTCTCAGCAATTCATTCTTGTTAGCTGTTTTTTGTTCGGTTTCGATTTTCATTATTATTGTTCCAGACTTGTAGGTTGGGTTAGATACGAAGACAAATTTGAAAGGATACGAATCATTGATAAATCGTGTCGTAACCCAACATTAACATTTTGGATAAATTGAGATATTGTGAAATAACCAAAATTAAGATGTTGGGTTACAACGCAATTTTAATTTTCGGTAAAAAGCATCATTATTTGTGCGTCTAACCCAACCTACATTTTATTAATCGGTGCGTGACGGTAAAATCAAATTGTTCGGTTATATCCGATAATGTATCCTAACCGTCACACACCCTACAGTTACCAATCTTTTTCAATTTTTATACTCTCGTAATATATTAAAAGGTCAAAAATATCCGTGTGAAAATAAGCGTATTCTTTATCGCCATCTTTTTCAATTTGAAAATCAATTACATCAGCTTCCCTTTCATTAACTATTTCGGAATCAATTATAGACCATTTGATTTTATCGCATTGATAAAAAATTATCTGATATTTTAATCTTGTTTGAGGATGATAAACGCAATCGATTAATACAGTACGTCCCCAATCGGCAAATTTAATATTGGTAATTAAAGATGTAAAATTACCTAAACCCAGAAAGTTAAACCCATCTACTATTTTCTTTTTTATTCCTGGCATATCTAGATATTCATCCATAAATTTTATCTGATTTAATTGATTTTTATTTGTAGGTTGGGTTAGACACGAAAATAATTTTGAATAATACGAATAACTGATAAATCGTGTCGTAACCCAACATTAACATTTTGGATAAATTGAGATATTGTGAAATAACCAAAATGTTAATGTTGGGTTACAACGCAATTTTAATTTTCGGTAAAAAGCATCATTATTTGTGCGTCTAACCCAACCTACGTTTTATTAATCGGTGCGTGACGGTAATATCAAATTATTCGGTTATGTTCGATAATTTATCGTAACCATCACACACCCTACAATGAATTTATCATTAAACCTCTATCCGAATCGTCTTAACTCCTTCTTCCACACTCACTTCAATAACTTGCGGCTGTTTATCTTTAGGTAAAACGCTAATATCACCGCTACTTTCTAAACGTGCAATTTCTACTTGGGAAGGTTCGGTAAGTTTGGCTTGGGAACGTAATGAAGATTCTAAATCTTTTTTACTAATATGACTCTTCCGCATATTTTTAAAATTAACTTCACCATCTCGAATTAACACGCGAGATGAACCTTTTATTAATTGTTCTACTTTGGGAAAATGAAAAGAAATTCCCGCAAATATCCAATGCATTCCAACTAAAACAAAACCAGCACCGATAGTAGGAAAGAACGGTGCAGAACCATTAATAGTACGGCTTAAAGTAGAACCAAAAATAATACTTAAAACAACATCAAAAGCAGCGTGTTTACCCAGAAAACGTCTATCTCCCGCAACCCTTACCATTATCCACCCGGCAACATAAATTACCGCTGCTCTTAACCCCATCTGCCATAAATTTAATTCCTTAACATCCAATCCCAAAGCATAATTTACCCCGTTCCCAATTACCTCAAACATCAGTCTTTTAACCTTTAACCTTTAACCTTTAACCTTTGACCTAATTAATGCAACATCACATCATCAATCATTGTCTCATCATCTAAACTACTAGCTCTATTGGTAGTCAGACTAGAACAAATAGCATCCCAAGTCCAACCATCATTTTCTGCTAATGCTAAAAGGAATCTTCTACGTTTGGTTATAATTTTGATATTTTCAAAAAATTCTTCATCGCTAACTGTAGGAATACCTTTATTACGCAGCAATTCCAGAGAAGGAAATTGTGGATTGTAATTAGCTGGTTCTAAATAAGCTGATTTCAACGTTTTCAAAAAAGCCGCACTAGCTCTTCTTACTGCACCTAAAACCGCAGGTTCTGGTTGATATTTATCTGGAATTCCATATTGTAGTAAGGTAAGAGCTTCATCTAATGCAATCAAACTTAAAGGTAATGACCTAGCTCTTTCTACACTGTGAAAATAATGCAGAATTGGATATGCTAAATGTTTCTCTCCTTGCTGAGTTAAAGTTGGCGTTAATGAACTTAAATGTGAAGATAATTCTCCGAAATCTTGACCGTTCCAAGCTCGAATCAAAATTTCGTCTGCCGTTCCTCCTAACGAAGAAATATAGGTAGCAAAAGCACGTTTTTCCGAAGCTGCTGAAACAATTGGTAGCAAATAAGCAATACTCAAAGTTACTAAGAAAAAACCACTTGCTGATGATATAGCTGTGGTTAATTGCCAAACTATTCCTTGAGCTTGGTAATCTCCCATGCCTAAAGTTGATATGTTATAACCCACAAAATATATTCTTTCCCAAATATCTGCGGGTATTTTAGAAGATGCGTTAACAACAGCCGAATTTTCAGCACAAAATATAAATGTCCAGCCTACCCAAGTTAATATAAACCAAGCTAAGGCTATTCCAGTTAGTAGAAATAAACCTGTAAATGATAACAATCTGTGGCTAGATTTTTTCTGATGAATTTGCAATACTAGCCACCATATCCCGCTAGAAATTCTACTGGTAATTGGTCCTCCCCCCCCCACAGTTAAGGTTGTTACCAATACATCAAAAGCCGTACAACCTAATATTACTATTCCTATTATTATTAATAATATTGACATTATTTTGACCGCATAATTTATTGTTACATTTTTTCATTTGGGTATAAAATAATATTATTTCAATACCCACTATCTAAGCATCAAAATTTCCATAAAATGCTTATGGTGTAAAAGATATATTGGTTGTAGTATGATTAAATTTTAATAATATATTGGCTATTTTTTAATCAAATATGTACGTAAATAATAACTATACATTTGATAACAGTTATATAGCCTGCCGTGCATCTACCTAAAGTTTACTGTTTGAAAAGTAAAGGTAATAGTTATTGTTTAACAACCGTCAATCGGTAAAAATCATCAACATAATTCAAGGAAAATGCCCTATTAAATGTAAAGATATTTTAAGTTAGATTACAAATAGAAAAGCCACAACGCACAAATTAAAATTAAAATTCTCAGATTTACGGAATTCTCGCCATAATAACGAGCATAAACATCCATCGGTTATTGGCTCGAAACAGCTAAAATACCATTAGATTGCAATTTTAAGCTTAGAATATTGAAATTTTATGACTGCTGCTACAACTGTAAAAACTGATTACGAGGCGATTATTGGTTTAGAAACCCATTGTCAACTCGCTACTAAAACTAAGATTTTCTCGGATAGCTCTACAGAATTCGGTGCTGAGCCTAATACTAATATCGACCCAATTTGTATGGGTTTACCTGGAGTGTTGCCGGTACTCAATGAAAAAGTTTTAGAATATGCCGTAAAAACAGGTTTGGCTCTTAATTGTCAAATAGCTAGATATAGCAAATTTGACCGCAAACAGTATTTTTATCCCGATTTACCCAAAAATTATCAAATTTCTCAGTTCGATTTACCGATCGCCGAACATGGGCATATTGAGATTGAGTTAGTCGATGGAGATGGTAATCCAACTCGTAAAAAGATTGGTATTACTCGCTTGCACATGGAAGAAGATGCAGGAAAACTAGTTCACGCCGGTAGCGATCGCCTTAGTGGATCGAGCTATTCTTTGGTAGACTACAATCGAGCCGGTATCCCGTTAATCGAAATTGTTTCGGAACCAGATTTGCGCTCCGGGCAAGAAGCCGCCGAATACGCTCAAGAATTACGGCGAATTGTCCGCTATCTCGGTGTCAGCGACGGTAATATGCAGGAAGGCTCGCTGCGTTGCGATGTGAATATTTCCGTTCGTCCCGTCGGACAAAAGGAATTTGGCACAAAAGTCGAAATTAAGAATATGAACTCGTTCAGCGCTATTCAAAAGGCGATTGAATACGAAATTGAACGTCAAATCGAAGCGAATGAATCTGGCGAAAAAATCATTCAAGAAACTCGTCTTTGGGAAGAAGGTTCCCAACGCACGATTAGTATGCGGATTAAGGAAGGCTCTAGCGATTATCGTTATTTCCCCGAACCCGATTTAGCTCCAATCGAGGTAACACAAGCACAATTAAACAGTTGGGAAAGCCAATTACCAGACTTACCCGCGAAAAAACGCCATCATTATGAAATCGAATTGGGACTTTCTGCATACGATGCCAGAGTTTTAACCGAAGAGCGAGCAACAGCAGAATATTTTGAAGTTGCTGTGGAAAAAGGAGCAAATTCCAAAACTGCCGCTAACTGGATTATGGGAGATATTGCGGCTCATCTCAACAAGGAAAAACTGAATATTTCTGAAATTAATTTAACCCCAAGCAATTTAGCTGATGTCGTCAAGCTGATTGACAAGGGTGAAATTAGTAATGCCAAAGCCAAAGAGAAATTACCAGAGTTGCTTGAAGGTAAATCTGCTGCTGATGTTTTTGCAGGAGAAAAATTAATTACCGATCCAGCAGTACTCGAACCTCTCATCGATGAAGCTATAGCTGGTAATCCCAAAGAAGTCGAAAAATATCGCAGCGGGAAAACCAACGTTAAAGGGTTTTTCGTCGGACAAGTTCTCAAAAAGACTGGAAAACGCGCCGATCCAAAATTAACCAATCAACTCGTAGACAAAAAACTTAAAGCCTTGGTTGAATAAATATTTGATGTAGAGACGTTGCACTGCAACGTCTCCCTTCCCTGTATTCGAGTTTTACCCAAAATTCAATCAAACAGTATTTCTACTTACAAATCGCAAATACTTTATATAGCAAAAGTAAATTACCGATCTTTGTTCAAATTTATTTTACAAAAACTTTATATTAATTTTACAAAAGGGGCTTCACCCCCCATCCCTAAGATGCTATATTATGTTAAGTAGATGCACCCTGATGATCTGGAGAGCTGCCAAGTAGCTCTCCGTTTTTTTTGCGAAAATTTAGATAATATCCGTATAATCCCGGCGTGCATATGGCGTAATGGTATTATTAACGAATAAATTAGCTCTACTCTTATTCCTAAATATAATACTTTGAAAGAATATTTAACAAAAAAAATTACTAAGGGGTATAATCCCTCATGCCATAAATGGTAAAATCTGATAATCAGATGCACCCTGATGTTTGGAGAGCTACTTTAAATAGCTCTCTTTTTTGTTTTTTCACATTTAGCAGCGACTTCTTCGTAAAACTTTTATCAAAATCTACGTAAGGGGTCTCACCCCCTGGGCAAATAGTGGTATACTATGTTAAGTAGATGCACCCTGATGATCCGGAGAGCTACCCAAGTGGCTCTCTTTTTTTTATGTTTATTCTACTTATAGATAAAATTACTGTGAAGAAGGCAGATAATTTCTTTATCAAAACTTAATCGAATGTTAATTGAGGGGTAAAGCCCCCTGGGCAATTAGTGATATACTATGTTAAGTAGATGCACCCTGATGATCCGGAGAGCTGCCAAGTAGCTCTCTTTTTTTTTGGGTATTTATACGGTAGTTGAGGTTAAAGGTTAAAGGTTAAAGGTCATTAAAATCATAACTCCTAACTCCTAACTTTTTCTATTCCCAATACGCATTAATAACTAATAAGCTACCACGGCTTACCTAATAATTGATATAATCCCCTACTATTGCAGCACCAAGAGCATACAGGGGAAGAATAATGAGTGAATGGCGGGAAATAACAGGTGGAGTTACGGCACCTAGAGGATATAAAGCGGCTGGAATCGCTGCTGGGCTGAAGCCTTCGGGTGCGCCAGACTTAGCGTTGATTGTTTCAGATGTAGAAGCCATCGCCGGTGGTGTGTTTACGATGTCGCAGGTAACGGCAGCTTGTGTTGACTATTGTCGTCAGCGGTTATTATCGTCGCAGAGTGCCCGCGCAATTCTCTGCAATGCTGGGCAGGCTAACGCTTCTACGGGTAATCAAGGTTGGTTGGATGCCCTCGAAACTGCGATGATGTTGGGGCAAGCGCTTAATGTTTCTTCAAAATCGATTTTACTGGCTTCAACTGGGGTAATCGGACAAAGAATGAAGATGGATGCTTTTAAAGCAGGTATTCCGAAGTTGGTAGAATCACTTTCGGAAACTGGTAGTGACGCAGCAGCAAAAGCGATAATTACTACAGATTTGGTGACAAAATCGATTGCGTTAGAAACGACTATACATGATAAACCCGTAAGAATTGGCGGAATCAGTAAAGGCTCGGGAATGATACATCCGAATATGGCGACGATGTTGGCTTTCGTTACTTGCGATGCTGCGGTTTCCCCTGCATTGTGGCAAGAAATGTTGAGTCGCGCTGCTGATAAGAGTTTTAATGCAATTACCGTTGATGGCGATACTAGTACTAATGATAGTTTAATTGCTTTAGCTAACGGACAATCTCGTACTCCAGCAATTACCGAAATGACTGCCGAAGCCAAGAAATTGGAAGCGATGTTAACCGCAGTTTGTCAATATTTAGCAAAAGCGATCGCTCGTGACGGTGAAGGTGCAACTTGTTTGATAGAGGTGCAAGTCAGCGGCGCACCTAATGACAAAGCAGCCGTGCAAATTGCTAAAACCATTGCTGGCTCGTCATTAGTGAAATCTGCTATCTTTGGCAGAGATCCAAATTGGGGAAGAATCGCAGCAGCTGCTGGGCGTGCGGGGGTACCATTTGAGCAAAGCGATTTGAGAATTCAGATGGGGGATTTTGTATTAATGGAAAAAGGACAACCTCTTGAATTCGATCGAAAAGCAGCAAGTGCATATTTAAAACAAACAGCAGAAGCATCTTCTTTACCCAAAGATGTTGTAGCTACTAACAATAGTAACGATCTAACTATTGATAGGAATACAGTAAAAACGCAAAGTGTAGATAATCCGGTAATTATTGAAGTGAATGTTGGAAATGGTGGGGGTGTTGGTAAAGCTTGGGGATGCGACTTGAGTTACGATTACGTGAAAATTAATGCCGAGTATACTACCTAAAACTATGTAGAGACGTTAATTACGTCTCCCAATGATTAATTTTGCAACAAATTTTGTATACAGCACTTTGCAGATAAATCAGGTACAGCTTAATATTACAAAACTATGCAGGGGATGGGCATCCCTGCCCGTCTGAATGTAGTTTATAAAAATTAAATGCGCGATATCAAATTGATAATTGATGCTGTTTTTCAAAAAATCCCTCCCCGTCGAATTAAATCATCTTTGAAAAGCTGGGAAATTCCTGGATTATTCCCGAATCTAGTATTTTCAACCTTGGCACCTTTAAAATTAGCAGCATCTAGGAAAGCATTACTAAGATTAGCACCTCTGAGGTCGGCACTAATTAAATAAGCAGCATCAAGATGAGCGTTACTGAGTTTAGCACGTCTGAGATTAGCACGAATTAAATTTGCACCACTCAAATATGCTTTTATCAGGTTGGTACTTTCAAGATTGGCATCGGTGAAATTAGCACGAATCAAGTTAGCATGATTAAGGATTGCATGACTAAGGTTTGCACTGCTAACATTAGCATTACTAAGGTCAGCATTAATTAAATTGGCACCTTTGATGTTACCTCCACTCAAATCGCTGTAGCTTAAATCAGCATTGGTGAGGTTAGCATTACTAAGATTGGCATTTACAAGATTGGCTCCTTCAAGATTGCTATTTGTCAGATTGGCTCTTTCAAGGTTGGCGCTTTCGAGATTAACTCCTTCAAGAATGGCATCGCTAAAGTTAGTATCTCTGAGATTCGCACCGAAGAGGTTGGCATTAACTAAATAGGTACAGCTAAGGTTGGCACCAATCAGAAGATGTTTCTCAACTTGCTGATTGACAATCTGCCAAACTAAAAGCCACTTATCATCAAGCTTGGTGTGAGAATCAATTATTGTACGGTTGAGATTAACATAAAAAAGATTGGCTCCTTCAAGATTGGCTTTTTCCAGATTTGCACCACTAAGATCGCAACCGTTTAGGTCTGCACCTGCAAGATTGGCTTTTTTTAAGTCGGCATTAGTAAGGTCTTTTCCAAAAGCTCCGTTTTCTAAGATATCTCGGACTAAACTAGATTCAAGGTTATCTCCATCGTCTTGATTATATTTGTCCTTGGTATTGTGTCTCAAAAAATAAATATATTCAATGGGAATCCCTAATATTTCCAGCAATTTCCCTTCTACAAATAATTTTTGCAGTTTTTCCAGAGATAAAAGCGAACCTTTTACTTTTAATTTAGTTTTTTCTTCTTCTATATCGGTAACTATTAACTGTGTATATCCGGAAATTTTGTGCAGATGGGTTTCAATTATTCTCTGCCTTACGGGATTAATCTCATGTACGCTACCACCAAGGACAAATACTAATTCTTGGCGATCGCTTTTGTGTTGAGAAGAATAACTTTCAATCGGCTCGTTAGATTTACCAATATCCGTTTTAAAGTTATTTTGCTCTGGCAATTTGCTATCTGTCATCTCGATTTTAGATTTTAGATTTTAGATTTTAGATTTTTTAAAGGTGCTTGCCGATTATTAATTTAGCTTTGAATTATTCTCATTGTGAAATTCATGGCTCGTTTTAATCCAAAATCGGCAATCCAAAATCTAAAACAGATAATCATGCTTTGTGCCGAGTTGATTTCTCTCAACTTGTAGTTTAGCCTACATATTCACTGTAGAACTGCATAATTATACTTTATTTCCCGATTATCAGTTATCAGTTATCAGTTATCAGTTATCAGTTATGAAAAAGAAGATATTTATATTTTTATAGCTAAATGCAACCCTTAATCATCTCATAAAAAAGCACCACCTTATTAAGGAAAAAATTAAAAATCACCTTCTTATAAATAAAACTAGTAAATAAGTCACGATTAATTAAACTTTTGTATTCATATTCCGTTACAAACTCGTTACCCAAGTTTACATAAAAATTTTTATTGACCAAATTCTCAATTAACTCACGAGATTACAAGCATTTGCGCTGTAATATGCTATTGTTATTTTGAGGGAAGCAGTTTAACTAATTATTGTTTTTTAGAACAAATAACCATTAAATAAACAGCAAGTAACTTGATACCTCCACAAAAAACATACTACAACATCAGAAAAAGACTACTGAATGCTCGATGTTTAGATGAAGCAATGTAAATTCTATTGTCTTAAAAAATACTGATTTCGGGGCATTGGAATACGAGTATTGACAATAAAGCTCTTTGATGAGTTTGCCTAACTTAAAAAGTTTACTTTTTCTAAAGCTGTAAAGTTTTCAAATATCGACCAACTAAAGTATCTAATTCTTCAATTGAGTAAGACTGTGGTGCAGCAATCATATTTACACCGATACCGTCAAAGGTGGCAATCCAAGCAGCAGCTTCAAAATCGAGATTTAATTTGGAGTCAATTTCTCCCGCTACCTGTAACTCTGCTAATTCTTGTCGAATAAAAGCTTTAAAATTAGCGTAGTGACGTTTGTGTTCGTTAACTAATTCACGATCGCCTAAGGATGCTCCTATAAAAGCCAACCAAGCTCTCCAAATGGTTATTAATTCCGATGTTATAGGCAATATCGCCAACATCATCACCTTTAAACGCACTAATCCTTGAATACCGATGGTTTGCTTCACCATAATTTCCGACAAACGGGTCATAATCGTTTCCAGAACAAACAGTAATAGTTCGTCCTTGTTGCGGAAGTAGTGAGTTAAAACCCCCGTCGTACAATTCAACTCCAAGGCGATCGCACGTAAACTCGCACCCTTCAATCCCTGACGACTAATCAATTCCAAAGCTGCCGCAGCTACTTTCAATCGCCATTCCGTCTGCTTGTCTACCTTTTGACTTTGACTCATATCTATATATAAATGTTAATCAAATATTATCCTATCTTATGACAACTGTTATGATAATTTTGCTAGTATTCAATAACAACTGTTGTGATATTGAGATATGACATTAGTAATTTCCGATTCCAATTTCCGGACAAAGAAGGCAGTTTATCCAGTAGCGTGGTATGCGATCGCAGTTTGTTCTCAGGTGAAATCAAGACCAGTGGGGATTCGTCGTCTTGGGATTGACTTGGTATTATGGCGAGATGGTGAAGGAAAGATTGTGTGTCAAAGTCGGCATTGTCCTCATCGAGGAGTTGATTTGGCTTTGGGTAAAATTTCGTTTCTGAATGGTAAAAGCTGTTTGGAATGTCCTTATCATGGGTTTCGATTTGCTGGTGATGGAAGTTGTGTATTGATTCCTTGTGAAGGAGAAGATGCTCGGATTAGTCCGAAAATGCGGGTTGAATCTTATCGGGTAGAAGAATCCCATGGATTTATTTGGCTTTGGTGGGGAGATGAACTTTCAACAGTTCCTGAAATTCCTTGGTTTGAGGAATTGAGAGATGCTCCGCGTCGGTTTTGCGATGAGGAGATGGTTTGGGATGTTCATTTCACCCGTGTTGTGGAAAGTGCTTTGATTGATGTTCATCACTTTGTATTTGCTCACCATAATATTGCCAAATGGTCTGGGATAGGAAATGCGAAACGTCTCGATCGCTTTGAAACTGAGGTTGTGGGAAATCAAATCAAAACTGAAGGTGTTTTGAAGAGCGAGGGGGAGAATAGAACTTTGATTCGATTCAAGAACGAGATATTATTTCCCAACCTATCTGTTTTTGACTTTGGAATAGGTGATACGAAGCTGTTTGCGACCTTTACTCCCATTGATCAAAGTAAAACTTGGGTCAGCTTTCGATACTACGTTTTCTTTGGCTTGCCTTTTATTAGCCGTTTGATTGCGAAAATTGCCGTATGGTTTGAACTAAATTTCGTTCAACCGGATGATTATCGTTTAATTAAATCGAGTATTCCCCAACAAAGCAGTTTAACGGCGAATGGGTTTGTTCGTGCTGATGAAACGATTGTACGCTGGCATAAATTAAATAAGCATCATCAGCAAAGATGATTTGCTTGAAAGCTTTATTTTACTTCTTTCCATTCTCCCTATTCTTCCCCCTCGCTCTTCAACAAAACCGACGTTGTTGGGTTAGACGCACAACTCATGAATTGATTTTCAACCCATAATTAATCTTCTTCCTGCTTTATGTATTAATAATTAGATATTTTTGTGCGTCTAACCTAACAATAAGACTACAGACTATATCTTTTTCCCGATTAAGGAATTGGATAATGGTTGTATTTCGTGGTTTTTAGTTCCTGCGCCGGGAATTGGCAATTGCATTATCTGATTAAGAATAATCCAGAAACGATAAAATTAATTGAAAATTGAAAATTGAATTACGGTTAGGATTTGGATTAAAAAATTGATCCTAAATGCACGTGCTATGAGATAATGAGATTATAGTATTTTTATAATGGAGTGGTGCTGAAATTTTTAGAGAAAGCAATATTTCGATTATATAAGTCTACTCTCATAAAATAATAATACCAGAAAAACGTCATTAATAAACATTTTTTTCTACAATTAATTTATATATTCGATTTAGATTCCTGATTATGAATTGAGTGTTGGTAGCAAGAAATAAAATCTTGAATAAGAGATAAAACTCTGAGTACAAACTTTTTTCCGAAAATTGAATTACGGTTAGAATTTGGATTAAAAAATTGCTCGTAAATGCACGCGCTATGAGATAATGAGATTATAGTATTTTTATAATGGAGTGGTGCTGAAATTTTTAGAGAAGGCAATATTCCCATTATAAAAAAATACTTCTATAAAATAATAATACCAGAAAAACGTCCCCAATAAACATTTTTTTCTACAATTAATTTATATATTCGAGTTAGATTGCTTAGATGAATTGAGTGTTGGTAGCAAGAAATAAAATCTTGAATAAGAGATAAAACTCTGAGTACAAACTTTTTTACCGAAAATTGAATTACGGTTAGAATTTGGATTAAAAAATTGCTCGTAAATGCACGCGCTATGAG
>JBARZF010000095.1:0-10974 GCA_049649675.1 Rivularia sp. (in: cyanobacteria)
CTGAATTTTCTTGGATTTGTTGATTTTTATTAGATTCATTTATTGCTTTTTGCAAAGCACTTTCAGAATTAGCTGAATTACTATTATTAATGCCTAAATTAAATGAGTTTTGAGAAGTTTGTGAATCGGTAGAAAATGGAGATAAACTATTAACATTAGCGTTTGTGTTGCCGGTATCAAACTTAAATTTTAATAAATCTTCCGCTTGCTTCAAAAACGGATTTTGCTGCGATGTTGATGGAGTATTATTTGTTTCCGATTGAGTTGTATTTGGCTTAATTTCGTTTGCTTTCTGACTTTTATCAGCTAAATCTAATATTTTTTTTAATTGAGCTTCGTTTTGCTCTTTGATTTTCTTCGCATCGTCAATATTTGTGGTTATAGGTATATTTGCCTGTTGTTTATCGAAATCAAGAACCGATAAATTATCGATATCAGCAGCAATAGCTCTATCTTCATCAGAAAGCGAGGATTTATTTGGTGGTGTGAATGAAGGTGCTTCTTGATTTTGGGTAAATTTCAGAAAATCAGGATTAGTCCAGTATTCTTTAACTACAAATCCTAAACATGACAAAAAAACCACGGCTGCTAAAAAACTAGGGCGAGTAAAAATCGATAACCGAGCTTTCAGGTAGCGTAAACGAGGTGAACGATGACGAGAACGTGACATGAGCAACTTAAAATTATATTATCCCTTAATCCTAACGTTTTAAGAGTGCCTACGTCATAATTCCTATGTAGATTATTGTTAAATATTTGACTAATGTAATAAATATTTTTACACTGAATGAAAAATGATGGGCATGGGTAATTGGGCATGGGGCATTGGTAACTGATAACTGATAACTGATAACTGTTGACTGATAACTGTTCACCGTCTTGCAACTCTTCCTAACAAAAATAAACCGATTCCTAATCCGAAAAAGTTGGGAAGCCAAGCTCCAACAAACGGAGAAAAAACACCAGCTTGCCCTAATCCACCGCTAATAAAACTGAATAAATAGTAACCAAAAATAATTATTACGCTAATACCAAAACTTTTTGCAGAACCAGTTCTTCCTGGTATGCTTCCCATAGTGGCACCAACTAAGCCAAAAACCATGCAAACAAATGGTAAGGCAAATTTCTGCTGAATTCTAACCTCAAGTTTGCGAATTTTTTGATCGTCACCGCGCAGCTTTTCTACTTCTAATTGTTCTAATGCTTGGAGAATATTCATTTCCCCGTAATCGCGGCTTTCTTTTGCTAAATCTAATGGAGTGCGGGGTAGTTTTAACTGTTGACGTTCAAAGCGGACAATATTGCGATAAGATTTGTCTGGAGATATTAAATAAATAGTACCGTTATAAAAGTCCCAAACATTATCTTTTACGTTCCATTCTCCCGATTCTGCCTGAAGAATTTGACTAAAATCGTCTTGAGAACGATCGATAATTGTTAGACCTCTCATCGTCTTACCATCAAATTTATCGGCATAAAATAGCCGCGATAAAACCTTTTCTTTACTACCATCTTCTCGTTTAACTTTTTTAAATTCAGGATAAATTAAATTTTCTCTTTTAAAAGAAGGTTGTTCGGTTTTTAAAGCTTTTCGCATAGTCAAAGTTGCTTGGTACTTTGCTGCCGGTGCAATCTGCTCGTTAAACAAAAAAGTTAATCCAGTAACCAAGAAACTTAAACATACAGCTGTCGCCACCATCCGATAAACGCTAACGCCACAGCTACGCAATGCAGTCAATTCGCTTTGACTAGAAAGACGACTGTAAGTCATTAAAGTAGCTAACAGCGTAGACATCGGGAAAGCTAAAACAATAAATTCGGGGAAATTTAAAACAAAAACTCTAGCAGCTATCCCTACAGGTAAGCCAGATTCAACAACTTTGCGTACTAATTCAAAAACCGCACCAATCGATACTCCCAGCGAAGAAAAAGCAGCAACACCAAATAAAAATGGCGGCACCATTTCCCTGGTTAGATACCGATCCATGATCGAAATCGGCAGCAACGAAAATGTAGAAGAAGATTTGTATGGCATCAGTGAACAGTTATCAGTTATCAGTTATCAGTTATCAGTTCTTTTACCTATTACCTATTACCAATGCCCTTCGGCGCTATTACCCTTCATTCTAAACTTGAAAATTTTCACCAAGATAATATTGCCTTACAAGAGGATTATCATAAAGTTCGTCGGAGGAACCGGAAGCTAGTATTTCTCCTTCACGCATGATATAACCACGGTCGGTAATGTCAAGGGTTTCGCGGACGTTGTGATCTGTAATTAAGATTCCCATGTTGCGATCGCGAAGTTGTGCGATAATTCCTTGGATTTCGGCAACTGCGATGGGATCTACTCCTGCAAAGGGTTCATCTAAAAATAAAAATGATGGTCCCTCTGTTCCAGATGCTAAGGCTCTAGCTAATTCAGTTCTGCGTCTTTCTCCTCCAGAAAGTTGAATTCCTTTACTGTTAGCAACTTTTTCTAAACTGAATTCGCGCAACAGTTGATAAAGGCGTACATCCCATTCCCGACGCGGTACTTGGGTTTGTTCAAATACTAATAAAATATTTTCCCTGACGGTTAATTGACGAAAAACGCTGGCTTCTTGCGCTAAATAACCAACACCAAGACGCGCCCTGCCATGCATCGGAATACTAGTAACATCGCGGTTATCAAGCCAAACCGTGCCTCGATCTGGTTTTTCTAAACCAGTTGCAATATAAAAAGTCGTCGTTTTACCAGCACCATTAGGCCCCAATAAACCGACGATTTCACCGCTCGCTACTGTTAGGTTGACGCGATTAACAATAGTTCGCTTACCGTAGGATTTGTGAATGTTCTCTAAAACAATTTTCACGATTTGCTTGCTTTATTTATCTTTTATCTTCTTTAATTAGAACGTCTTAAGTTTGGTGTGGAAGGAGCTTGATTAGATTGAGTAGGAACATCATCTACAATATATATAGACTCTACTCGACCACCGCTTTTAGGTGAAGCGACAAATCTTCCTTCATCAACTAAATAAGTAACTGTCTCTCCCCGAATGCTATTTTTACCATCTTGCAAAATATACACACCACCACTAAGGATAATCCGACGTTCCCGATTAAAAAATTGTGCTTGGGCTGCCGTTGCCTTAATCTGACGAGAGGGATATGAAAGCTGTACGTTACCACGCCCGGTAGCTATCTCAGTATTGGAATTGTATTCTTGCAAGTCCGCACGGATAGTAAGAGGGCCATTATTTGCCGCTGCCTGGTTACGAGCATTTGTATTATCGTCTACAACATAAGTAGACACTACTTGACTACCGCTTTTAGGTGTAGCGATAAATCGTCCTTCATTAATTAAATAGGTGGCTTTGTCTCCTCGAATGCTATTTTTACCCCCTTGCAAAATATACACGCCACCACTTAGGTCAATTTGACTTTGCCGAAAAAAATATTGTCCTTGGGCTGCTGTCGCTTTCAACTGACGAGCCGGATAGGTAATTTGTACGTTGCCGCTTACAGAAACTATCTCATTTTTAGCATTGTATTCTTGTTGCTCAGCACTGATACTAAGAGCGCGATTATCTGACGAAGTTTGGGCTGTAGCAGTTTGTAGCTGAGTAGGAAGTACTACCGCGCCACACAGCGCAACAGGCAGCATTAAAGCCAAACCCAAGCGGCGTAATTGAAATTTAGGCAATCGGTAGTTGTATGTCATAGCAGTGTAGGAGTGATACTTTTAACTCGTACTTTAATTATCTCAAGTACTATATAAAAACGTTATATATACTGGCGATCGACTATTTAATAACAAATAATCTCCACAATACTTGACGCTTCAACAACTGCCAAAGTTTCACCACATTCAGTTAGCAGTTAGCAGTTAGCAGTTAGCAGTTATGAGTTAATAATTGTCTACCCCCTGTACCCCCTCTACCTTGTCCCCCCATCACCCCATCACCCCATCACTCTTCAACTCGCACAACCCTGGGAAGTGGTAAAGTATCTGCTTCAAACGATGAAGAATCACTTTGTTCGAGTTGTTTTTGCTGTAGTGCTTTTAATAAAGCTATGCTTTGATCTAATAATTCATCAACATCAACTTGACTATATATAGATGGGTAACGAGCAAGACGGTTGCTGCCTTCACCAAGTAAAATTATCGCACCCTTTAAATTACCGTTACCCAAATGATATAGCGCTACTGAAATTTGTAAAATTCCTTGATAAAAACTTTTGTCTGGCTCTGCGGATTCCATCCACAAAGCCTCTAATGTATCGTGACAAGCATAGAATTGTCCTGTATTAAACAGTTCTATGCCTTGCCAAAATTCTGGGGGAATTGTTTCACTCATAAGAGTTGCATTAACCCATGCTGTCTCTTACTTCTTTAATCGTTTCTAATGAAATTTCCTGTTGTTCGCCAGCAAATTCATTATCGGGGGTTAAAAACAGCATACAGTGGCACTCTTTACGCTCGCGCATTGGTACGCAGGGGCAATTCCAAAAAGTGGCGCTGACTTCGGCTTCTTTGTCTTCATAATGACGACAGGGACACAAAGGGGCACCTAAATCATCTTTATGCTTGGCAAGCCCTTCGATCACAACGGCAGTCACGGAAGGTTCGGAACAAAAGTAAGTTCCGGTACGCTTTGCGTATTGTTCGGAAAAACGCCGCATTGCTTCTAAATTCTTATCGGTGGATGTAGTATTTGCTTCTGATGAGATCATAAGGAACGGCTAGTTTAATTTAATATGTATGCATTGTACCGCACCATCTGTAAGCTATTACTGGGGGAATTTACCCTTTCTGTGACTTTTGAAAACTTTACAAATATTTACGTGAATATTTGTAAAGTTGATTTAACGCTGTATTAGTTCTGCAAAAATTTGATTGATGCAAATTCCTAGATGTTTGATTTCAACAGCATTTGGGTCCAAGTGCCATCCAAATAATTGTTTGTGCAGTGGTGGATAAACAGGTTTTAGAGATAATTGTTGGAATAAAAAAGTAACATCATCTCTAGCAATAAAATCTTGAGAAAATGAAATTATTCCTGTTAAGTTAAATAAGTTCGTACTTTGAGCAATCATTGATTTTGTTTCGGGAGCATTAGGAAATACAAGCAAATCGAATTTTGAGAGAGGTTTAGTAGTAGGAACAGTAAGTTTATTTAGTGTTACCGTATTACTAATTTCAGGTGCTAACAGTATTGAAGGCTGACCTTTGATAAAATACTTGTTAATGTTAATCGGTTTATTCAGTAATTTACTAATTTCTCGTTCTGCTTTTTGTCTAGCAACGTCAACAGAATTTATCAAAGATATTAGTTTTTCATCATAGCGATCGGCAAGGGAGTTTTGAATAATTAAGTTACGTTGAGTAGCATCGTTGCTTAAAATCTCTAACAAACTAATATATTTACATCCTAAACTGTGACCGAGCCAATAATAATTAGTATCATCGAGATATATTTCTAAATTATTATCTAAATTATGATGAGATGTTTTTCCATTTTGGGTCAGAAATTTGATGATTTCTACTCGTAGAGTATATTCTTCTTTGAGTAAATTGGTAGCGACTTGCCAATGATCGAATTTTAAAGGTGTAAAAGGGAATCTAAATACAACAATTGTATAACCTTGTTCAAATAGATTTTGCAACAAATATTTATAGGAATTGATTGGAAAAGAACCAAAGATAAAGCTTCCTATAAATTGAATAATTCCTTTGGGATTGGGATTAATCGCAACCCAGCTATTAGAAAAAGGTCTAAAACAAAAGTCTTCCCCAGTATCTCTAAATTTATTCCGCTTAGTATTATTTAAGTTAGCAGTAATCATATCTCGAAAGTAAAGTAATTTGGGTAGCAATCTAGATTAAATAAAACCGATCGTTATTGTGTATTTTTTGATAAGTACCCGTGCAAAAATTAATTTAATATTTCGTTTGGGCAAACTAAGTGCTGAGTCCTAGCAAAGTTACTAAGACTCAACAAAGAAAACCGCGATCGCGCACTCGTTAATCGATCTATGAACTTATTGCATCAGTCTCAATAGGTTCTGGTAGTTCATCTACCTTATTATTGTTTGCTTCTATCTCTATTTGATTGTCTGTCAACGCTATTTCGGGACTACCCTGAAAGCGCTCCAGCAAGATATACAGCATACGCTGCTGTTCTTCAACGCTAAGCTCAGCTACTTTTTGAACCAGGGGTTCGTCAGTGATATCACTAAGGAAACTTGGATTGGCTTCGATAGCTTTGAGGATGCGATCGCGACTAGGTAAGGAAAGGCTAGTAGTTGCTGAAATCAGGTTAGTTTCTAGAGTCACTTCAGAACCTCCTGTTGCTAAGGGTAAATCGTATGCAAGTTGGTCAAAATCACCAACGTTTGGTGGGTTAATACTACCTTGGGGCAAGAAAGTACCTCGCTGTTGGGCTGAGAGCAACAAAGTTCTCATGTTGCTCGATCCACCAGAAGCCGAAGCAATACTTAGTCTGGCGTATCCTCGAATTTCAGTGTTTCGATTGGTGATTACCCTGCTCTCTCTAACATCTGGTAGCAGTAAAAATAGTCCTGTATCCAGTGCCGGAAGGTCAAAAGTATAAGTACGTACACAGGGAAGGCTAAATGTTGGAATTAGTTCGTTATTTGTACCATCGACATCCCAAAATGCAACTATTTGACTGGAATTAAAATCAGGGGTGCGAGCTTTGAATGTCAGTCTAATTTGTAAATTGCTAAAGCCAGGATTCGAGATTGTCAGGAAATAGCCTTGAATAACAGTACGATTTGGTGCTGATGGGCTGTTAAGAATAGGCTTAACTAGCAACTCGTAAGTAGAAACGTTAGTAGTGGAAACCATTGTGATACCTTATAAATAAATAACAGTGGAATTGGTCGAGAGGATGTTTAAAACATATTCTGTAAAACAGAAAAGCTCTAAATAAATAACCTCTATTTAGCTACAATGGAATGGAAACATTTTCCAGATTTCTCTTGGGCTAAAAAAAAGTTAGAGCGGAGATTAATCACCATAAAAACTTTTCCGTGATGTAAAAAAGTCCAAGTAACTATCTATAAGTTTTAAACATCCTCATACTTCTAGTGTGGAGTATAGGCTTTAAATTTGACATTACCCCAGTGGGTAATTAATTAAATTTATCCACCGAGAAGTTTTTTTATTTACATTTTGAATATATAGATTGAAAAAGAATTATCAAGTCAACGGTTTTTGCAGTTGAGATTGTAAAGTTTGTTCGGAGTCGATGACAATACCTGGGGTATCTCTATTGATGACAAATTGTGAGTGCGAATCGGAAATATTTTGCCACAATATCCAACGACTGCTGTAGGGAAGCGAAGCGAAAGTAGAAGGATTTTGAGTTAGCCAAATCAAAGGTTTGTCGGTAGGCTGCGGTTTAATTACTTCATCTTGGGGATGAATTGCCGCTAAAGCTTCGAGAACATCTCTTCTTTTATTAATTAACCCGGTTAATGCCGTCCATAACTGCACCTGCATTTGCTGCTTTTGTGCGTAGAAATACATTGAAGCTGCGGCAATTACTGCTTCTTCAAAATTGTTTTCTTCCCACTCACGATTATCTAAAGCAATAATAATTTCTTGTCCGCTGGTAAGCATTTCTAATTCGCGTACTCGTAAATCCCCGTAACGGGCGCTACTCCGCCAGTGAATCAACCGTAAAGGATCTCCCATGCGATAGGGACGTAAAGAACGGGTTAATCCTTGACTAGCAGTCTGTAAGGGATTGCCGCGAGGTTGTCCTTTGCTGCTATCTTCTTTTCCCATGTCGTCTACTAAAGGACAAGATTTGAGCGGTAAGACTTTGGGGTAAACAATTGCGATCGCGCTTAGTTGATGTTGACGGCGACTCCAAAATAGTCCGAGAGGAGCAGCAGTAGCCAATTCTACATTCTGCCAGCGGTAAATACCCCGACGTTCGGTAGGCTGATAATATACCCAGTAATAAGTTGATTGTGGCGAAATATTTTCAATTGGCTCTAGCCGTGGTTTATCTAAAATGAAAGGTAATTTATCTTCCACTTGTAATAAAGCAACCGGCTTTTTAGTTTGATTAAAAATTTCTAATTCAACAGTTAAATCGTCACCAGCAGTAACTGGTTGAATATTCTTTCGTTTAAGTACCAATCCTGCGAGAGATTTTGGGGATAAAACAGCAGAATAACCCAGCAGAGCAAAACTTAAGCCGCTAACAACATACAACCAGCCAGCCATAGTATTCATAGCTGCCCCGAAAAAACAAAATGTAATTCCCGCTAAAACCAAACCACCATATGCAGGGGCACTAAAACGAGACTCAAACCAGTAACCGATGCGACGAACCATATTTAGAAGATGCGTGTAAAAAGGTACCACGGTTTTAACATTATTTCTTGGTGGGTGGCGAAATACCCTCACCCGCTTATGGGTGGGGCTATTAATATGCATCTTGGTTGAAAAAAGATTAATTATCTAACTATTTCTAAGGGAGTAGCAAATTATTTGCTCTCATTAAACAACTTTCAAATAAGTGAAAAGACTGATGTTTTGGTGAAAAGCTTGTGACAGATTTGTGTATAGAAGTTTCAAAATCATTTATTAAATATGGGTTTATTTAGCGGTTTATCTACTACCCGTCAAGAAAGTAGCGTTACTTTCAGCCCCGCAGAAGCATTTGCAGCTATTACTTTAGCTACCGTAGCCGCAGACGGTTATTTGTCAGATGATGAGATTCAGGTAATGATGGCTTCATTAACTCGAATGGAATTGTTCCGAAGCTATTCAAGTGATGTTATGGGAAGGTTATTTGATAAGCTCTGTGGAATTACTAAACGTCAAGGAAGTGATGGTTTAATAAAAACTGCAATTGCTTCACTACCACATCATTTACACGATACTGCTTTTGCTGTTGCAACCGATCTGATTTTGGCAGATGGTGAAGTAACTGAAGAAGAAGAAAATCTTTTACAGCATCTCTACACTCAATTAAATATTTCTGACGAGAAAGCAAAAAATATTGTTGATGCAATGATTATTAAAAATAAAGGATAATTACTCACCGCTCATTTTCATGAAATTATAATATCCCTTCAGTAAAGTGATGAGGGGATATTTAATATCAATAAATATACGATGTTTTTTCTAGCTGCAATTGAATTTAAATGAACAAAAAGCACATAGAAATAGATCGGATATTAATATAAGCTAATTATAAACTTTTCAATAAAATTTAGAATATTGTAGCTTTTTAATACTTTTATTTTGGCTGACGTGAGTTTAAATTAAATATTTGAAAAATGTAAAAGTACAATAGGAAAATAACAATGGAAATATTAAGTTTTTGTACGTGGTACTTTTTCTTGCCACTTTTCGCAATTGCGATCGCGATATCATTACTTTCATTGCGCGTGGTTATGCAGTTAGTCAATAGAATATTGTTACTTACTACCGAAGTTGATTGTTAATTTTTAATTTGAAGACGGCAACCACCGATACCAATCATCTAAGCCTTCTCCCGTCATTGCAGAAACTTGAAAAACCAGCATATTTGGATTAACTTCTCGTGCATATTCGATACATTTTTCTACATCAAACTGCACGTAAGGTAATAAATCTATTTTCGTAATTATCATTACATCGCTAGCGCGGAAAATATGAGGATATTTGATTGGTTTATCTTCTCCTTCAGTTACCGAAAGAATAGTAACTTTTGCTTGTTCTCCTAAGTCAAATAAAGCCGGACAAACTAAGTTTCCCACATTTTCGATCGCGACTACCGAATCAAGGCTGGGATTAAGCTGTTGTAAACCTTTCTCTACCATTAATGCATCGAGATGACAGCCAGTTCCGGTGTTTATTTGTACAACTTTACAGCCAGTTGCTTCGATTTTTTTGGCATCGTTGATTGTTTCTTGATCGCCTTCAATTACACTAATAGTTAATTTACTTTTTAAATCGTTAATAGTACGAGTTAATAAAGTTGTTTTCCCAGAGCCGGGGGAACTCATCAAATTTAAAGCTAAGATATTTCTACCTTTAAACCATCCGCGATTTTGGGCAGCTATCAAATCATTTTTAGCTAAAATATCTTGTTCTAAAGATATTGTTGTGTTGTGTATTTTGGCGTGAATTGCTGATGCATCGTTTTCAGTATCGTGGCTGTGAGAATGATTGATTACCGTGCCATCAGGTAAGGTGTGAGTGTGATGATGGTGAGATTTATTATCGTGAGAATCAACTGCTACAACTTCACCCGTTTGGGGATGAGTAATTTTAGCGATATCATCCGAACAACCGCAGGTTACACACATAATTCTTCTACTTCTATTTCCTTAATTTTCAATTCTTCTCCAGCAACCAAATCTAGTTGATTGCTACCACAATTACATTTACCAAAAGGTTTTTCTAAAGGAATTTCTGTACCGCATTGACGACAAACAGCTAAACCGGGAATTTCAATAATTTCTAACTTTGCTTTTTCTAAAACCGTACCCTGAGAGCAAATATCAAAACAAAATTTTACGGCATCTGGCATAATTGCCGATAGCTTGCCGATTTCCAATAAAACCCGCTGGACTTTTTTACCATTAGCATTTTCGACAACAATTGATACTATATTTTGAGTAATTCCAAGTTCATGCATTTATTCAGTGAGCAGTGAGCAGTGAGCAGTGAGCAGTTAACAGTTACCAGTGAGCAGTTAGCAGTTATCAGTTAAAATCAAATAAATAAAAATTAAACAACTAACAACTAACCACTAACAACTAACATATTCTTGGTAATTGTTCGCCGACTAACATATCAATGATTCTTTCGGCTCCGAAGCTGGTTTTTAAAGTTACTATTCCTTGTGGTGAGTCAGTTACTTCTCCAATGATTGCAGCATTTTTTCCCGCTGGATGCGATTTCATGGCTGATAAAACTTTGTCGGCGTTTTCATTTCCTACAGCTACTACTAATTT
>JBARZF010000096.1:0-8857 GCA_049649675.1 Rivularia sp. (in: cyanobacteria)
CTCCGTAGCGATTTAGTAGAATTAGCAGCTTATAAACCGCAACTTGGTGTTTATGACGTTTCTGCAACACTATCCCCAACACAATCGGATAAACTTGATACCAATGAAAGCCCTTACGATTTACCTGCTGAGTTAAAGGAAAAATTGGTTTGGACTTATAAAGAGTTAATCGAAACCAATCGTTATCCAGATGGAGGACACGTTTTACTCAGACAATCAATTAGTGAATACGTTAACGAATCGGCTAACCTTTCAACGAATGTTTTTGTAAGCAATAATATCTCCCTCGGTAATGGTTCGGATGAACTAATTCGTTCAATTTTAATCGCTACCTGTTTGGGAGGGAATGGTTCGGTGCTTGTAGCTCAACCCACTTTCTCAATGTATGGAATTTTGGCGCAAGCTTTAGGTATTCCTGTGGTAACGGTACCCAGAAAATCAGATAATTTTGAAATTGATTTAGAAGCAGCCTCAAAAGCTATAGAAACCAATCGAGAACAACCTATAAGAACAGTTTTTGTTGTTCACCCAAATTCTCCGACGGCTAATTCCTTAACGGCAGCAGAATTGACATGGTTAAGAAGTTTGCCGGAACATATTTTAGTGGTAATTGATGAAGCTTATTTTGAATTTAGTCAAGCTACTGTTGCAAACGAATTATCGCAACATCCAAATTGGGTAATATTACGGACGTTTTCTAAAGGCTTTCGTTTGGCTGCAATGCGCGTAGGGTATTCTATTGCTCATCCGGAACTAATTGCTATCTTAGAAAAAGTGCGTTTACCATATAATCTTCCAAGTTTTTCAATAGCAGCTGCATTAATAGCCGTACAAAATCGCTCGCTTTTACTAGAGTCTGTTTCTCAAACTTTGAGCGAACGTTCTAAATTACTCGAAAATTTATCTAAATATTCACAATTACAGATATCTGAAAGTGCCGCTAACTTTATTTTTCTGCGCCTCAAAGTACAAGATGAAAAACAAAGAGTTAATGATTTAAAAAATCTTCATAAAGAACTGAAAGATTCTGGCACTTTGGTACGACTGACAGGTGGGGGATTGCGAATTACTGTAGGTTCCCCCTCGGAAAATGTCCGTACTTTAGACAGATTTGAAAAGGCCTATAAAAATCTTGAATTAAAATCTTGAATTAAAAACTTAAATTATAACCATCTAGAGCCAGCTTTTCTTAGCTCAGAGTATCTAGTTCATTACCCAAACGGCGTACTATTGCTACAGTCTGTGGTAAAACTCCCACTAACATTGCAAATGCCCTATCAGGTAACTGACTTACTACTTCTGGTGGAAAATATTGCTCAAACTGGTCGAGAATTCTTTGAACTCGCTGCTGCGGTACTGGATTTTCAGTAATTTGCTTAATTAGCCTAATCCACTGCCTTCGTATTAAATAAGACTTTTGGCGATCTTCAGAGGAACTAGTTGCCAATAACATAGACGAAATATTTCCAATCGGGAGTACGTGAAGGCAATCGCGATCGTAATCGCCACCTACAGCGGCTCCAGGCCCGGCAAATTCTGCATGATAGGCTTTAAAAAGTATTAGCCCATTTCGTCTACGACTATTGACCATAAAAACCTTTCCACTATGCAGCTTTGTCAGTAGATCGGAGCCATAAGATTGCTCTACTCCATCTGGCATCACAAGATAGTCAAGGAAACACGTGTCAGGATAATAAGTTGATACCATAGCAGTTTGATAGCGTTGGTGCTTTTCGCTATCCATCTTTTCTAAACAATTTAAACTCGAAAGGAACTTCCGCAGAACCGTTACAGGCAATTGGCGATTAAATCAATGAATATAGCTTTAGTTTTGCTATTATCTAAAGCTTAATTATTCGGTTTAACTAAAATCAAATTAAATTATTTAGATTCACCTATTGAGTAACCATATTTTATGTGATTTAACTGGATTTGTCTTCCAGTACAGGAATGTTTACTTAAAGTTTCTATAAAGATAGATATTTTATATACAAAGTTCGTGTAAGGCATAGTTAATTGAAGTTAAATTTTACGCTTATTGCTCGTAATACTTAATCCCAGATGCTTGTACAATCTAATTCTTATATAAAATATAAAACGGCAGACAGGGTTTTATGAGCGCAGGCTCTAATCTGGTACTATATGCTGTTAAACATCTCTACCAAAATTAGCTTACTATAACTACATCGCCAATATTTTAAAGAAAAGATAAAAAAAAACAAGGATTTGCTAAAGTTGTTGTGACAATATAATTTTACATTGCTCCTAAATGGTTAGAAGACTATATAAATAGTATCTGTTTTTCTGAATCCAGAATAAATTTGCGATCCAGATAGCTTTTTAATAAATCTGACGATAGCTGGGTAAACCAAGCGAGCTAACCCCTATGTAATATAAATCTTTTTATTCAAAAGGGGATATAAATAAATGTAAACAATATATAAAAAATAGCTATGAAATGTTCCTGAGATCGAACATCACATAGCTAACTATATTAATTAGAAAAATGCAATAGCATCAGTTGAATGCTAAGTCAAGATATTAATTTACGTTTTTAAAAGTATTTTGTGTAGATTGGATATTAATTATTTAACTGTCTAAAAGATGTTTGTAAAGTAAAATTTGTCGTGAGCGCCTAAAGAAAAAAGTATTCCAATTCGAGTCGATTTGGTGCATGCGGTATCCTAACTTAAAATAAAGTTGCCGCGCTTGGTGGTTATTTTCCAAAACATGGAGATATAAATCTTTAAATCCCCAATCTGTGGCAACTTTTTCACAGCTAGTTAATAGCGCACGAGCAGCTCCTTGCCTTCGGTATTGAGGATGTACGGCTAAATTAGATAAATAAGCAAAACTTTTTCGGGTGCCCGTGTAAGTCCAAGCATCGCCCAAGCGCACGCTCAATTCTACAGTCGCAACTAAATTTAAATTTGCTCGATCGCTAGTATCAACAGCTACTAAACACGCATGATGAGGTGCTGATTGAGCCAAACGATGTCTTAAGTCTTCGTAAATGCCCAAACGCAATAACGGAAAAGCCCATCCCCATATACCATGACGGGAGTGAAAGCTTTCGGCGATAATTTGGGCAACATCAGCTAAATCGGCAGCGGTACACAGACGAATTTGGAATCCGGAGGTAATAGGGTTAGTGGCTACCGCAACTGGCTTTTGGTGAGATGGAAGAGAAAACGAAGGAGTCAAGGCTAATAAGGTGTTGAAGTTATTCATTGATGCAGGTGAGTTAAATATCGTAAAACTCTAATCTAAAAAGAAGGCAAATCGGAGCCTAGGCTGGAGTGTCTTTTTACATAAAGATTTAGAGAATAATCATATAAATAGATGAAAATACTGTAAATACAGGAATTTTACAGATTAATATCCTTGCTCCACTTGATATATAAATCCATTCAATCGTTTAATTCTTACCTTTATTGGAAGGCTTCGGGATTGTAACTGTTAGCTCAAACTATCCCCGAACTATCGATTTTAGGTAACAACACAGATAATTAAACTAGTTTTTTCCTACTATAGGGATAACTATAGTGCATTCGAGGGCGTTAATTATGTTCGGCAATACCTACATTTCTAACCAAATTTATTTTGCATGATAGATCGATCTATTTTGGACTCCTGCCAAACGTTGTTTTACCCTCCTGACTATCGATAGTAACAATTTCTTTATCAAATACCGCACTTTTTACGTTAAGGAATGCAAGTAAATTACTCCCTTAAGATAGACTTGACGTAATTTCAGCTTTCGGGTATAGAGCTTCTTGGGGTATAACATAGCGAATAAATATTTTAATCCATGTTTTATGCATTTCGCTTCCTACTGATGAATATAAATCATGCCGATTTTGGTTACGAATATGCCTTTAACTGATTTTTTATCCAACAAATTATTAGATATAACTCGGCATAATGCGACATTGAGTGCGGGCATAGAATATAAGTGCCCTCCGTGGTTGTTAAATTGGCAATAAATAAACAAACTGTAGTAAAGTGTGGCACCTGTATACGCAATTGCTGCATAATTTATAAGTAGTTGATATAAGGACGAAATATTTTTTTTATAACTCAAACGGGATAATTTAAACGCTGCCTATCATTTTCTTGACATATAGGCTTGTGATGTAATTTATACAATATAAATCTATCTACGGTACTATATTGAGATTTAATGTCCATGTATACGCATTAAACATATTTTTTTTGATACCTGTAAAATATCTTTTAAGTAATGTCACTTATGTAGTAAAGCATGGCATCAATAAAAATTGCAGTAGCGATGTTAGTGTTGGTGCTAAGTCGGGAAAACTAATATAACAGATGCTGGGTAGATGAAAACAAGGCAGCATTGTTAGCCGTACATCTAATTCAAAAATTACCGCTGGGGGTGAAGAAAAATTTGGCTACAAGATATCGATTATTTAAAACTAAAAGTGAGTATGAAACGCATTGGGGTGTAAAAATTTCGCTCAAACATGGTAATCGGCACCTCTGCTAGCCTCGGCTTCGGAGTTTACTACGAAGAAAGTTAGCTTTAAACAAGCGCGATTGCCGATTTCAGTTGTAATGTTGTGCCATTAAATCGAATGTTAAAACATTCTTACCCAATTAAATTGTTTATCCGACTGCCGTTACTGCATGGAAGCGGTGCATGAAATCCCAAGCAAATAAAAACAAGCCAAAAATATTGGTTGTTGATGACGAACCCGACAACCTCGATCTGCTATACCGTACCTTTTATCGCGAATACAAGGTGCTGCGAGCCGCAAGTGGTCCAGCCGCATTGGAATTGTTGGCAAAAGAAGGAGATATATCAGTAATTATCTCCGATCAACGAATGCCAATGATGAGCGGTACAGAATTTTTGAGCCTGACAGCTACTAAGTATCCAGATATTATCCGGATTATCTTAACTGGCTACACTGATGTCGAAGACTTGGTGGAAGCCATAAACGCTGGTAAGGTTTTCAAATATGTAACTAAGCCGTGGGAAGCAGAAGAACTTAAAGCAGTAGTAAGACAAGCTTTAGATACTCACAATGTTCTTAAAGCGCGTACTTACGAACTAACCCGTACATTACGTCAAGAATCTCTGCTCAATTCTCTAACTAATACCATTCGCGGTGCCTTAGATTATCGGCAAATCCTCCAAGCGATTGTAGATAATGTAGGTCAGATGTTGGAAGTTAATGTATGTCTTTTACGTCCCTTCCAAAATGGACATTTAGTTAATGAAGGTTTTATTTTTCAAAAAAATCTTGAAGAAGAATTATCGAACGAGGTAAAGGATAAAGATGAAGTTGTTGAATCAAATTTTCTGACTTCCTCAGCCCAACTGTTAGCCCATACGGTATGGGAAACCCGCGAAGTCATGGTCATTTATGATGCAACAACAGATGAGCGGGTTCAAGGAGATACTCCGAAAAACAGCGATCGCGCTCAAGTTTATGAAGACGCTCAAATTTGTTCTAGTTTAGTAGTGCCGTTGATTTGTCAACAAGAGTTGATGGCAGTTTTGGCATTACACCAGTCAGGAGAATCCCGCGATTGGGAGGAAGATGACGTGCAGTTGGTAGTGATGGTAGCAAATCAGGCAGCATTAGCTTTATCTCAAGCTCGGGCTTACGAGCAGGTACACGCTCTTGCTCAACGGGAAGCATTAATTAATACAATTACTAGCGCCATCCGTTCTAGCTTAGATCCCCAAGAAATCTTTGCTGCTATTACCGAACAACTGGGACAAGCTTTACAGGTAGATGGCTGCGTTTTATCTTTATGGACTGCCGAAGATGAATTTGTTGAGTGTGTTGGTTTGTACGATAGTTCGAGCGTAGAGGTTGGCAGTAACTCTAATTCAAACGGTATAAAACCCAGCCCTCATCAATTACCGCAGTCTTTGGCACCTCTGAGGGGAAATCAAATACTGCAAAAAATCTTGCAAACTCAGGAGCCGGTAATTATTACCGATCTTAAGGATTACTCTGCCCAAGTAAAAGGTTTTGATTTACCTTTAAAAATGGCTACTCGCTCGTTAATGGTAGTTCCATTACTTGCCGATGGAAAAATTATTGGCAGTATTAGTCTAAGACAAAGTAGAAAAGAACGCCATTGGCTAAAACCGGAAGTAGAGTTAGCTGCATCTGTCGCAGTTCAAGCAGCCCTTGCAGTTCAGCAGTCTCGGCTTTATCAAAAAACTCGCCAACAAGCCGAACGTTTGCTGGAATTAGATAAACAAAAAACTGAATTTTTTCAGAATATTTCCCACGAATTCCGCACCCCAATAACTTTAATTCAAGGTCCTTTGGAGTCTGCTGTTAGCACTGGTGAAGGATTATCTCACGAACAAAGTATCATTGCCTTGCGTAATTCAAGGCGATTGTTGCGACTGGTAAATCAACTTTTGGATTTGCAGCGTTTGGATGCTGGGAGAATGCAGCCCAGTTTCCGCAAGTGCGATTTAGTTGAATTTGTCAGTCAAATTGTTGAGTCGTTCCGTCCATACTGCGAGAAAAAAGATTTAAATCTGCTTACAGAATTAGATGAATGTCCTGCGGTTTATTTAGATATGGAAAAATTCGATAAGGTGGTTTACAACCTGCTATCGAATGCCATGAAGTTTACTCCTCAAAACGGTAGTATTACTGTTAGATTGCAGTACACTGGTTCGGATTGTGTTTTACAAGTAGAAGATACTGGAATTGGTATTGCCAAAGAACAAATTCCCCACTTGTTTGAACGTTTTCGTCAAGCTGAAGGTTCAGAAAATCGTTCTTATGAAGGAACGGGTTTAGGTTTGGCTTTGGTTAAAGAGTTGGTGGAAGTTCACGGAGGTACAGTTACTGTCGATTCTATTTATGAAAGCGGCACCAATTTTACCATATCTCTACCTTCGGGAAGCGCTCACTTAAATGCTTCCCAAGTAGTAGAAACTGAGAGTAAAGTTAACGTCAGTCGTGCTGCTGTAGAGTTAGCCGATTTAGAATTAATTGAATCAGCAGATAGTCATATTGATAATTTTGAAATTACCCAGGAATTGTTGTCAGCAAATCCTAATTCTCCTTCAGATTCAAAAACTGAAAAAGGACAATTAGTATTGGTTGTAGATGATAATCCCGATATGCGAGCTTATGTATCCAGTATTCTTCGCGCAAACGGTTATCAAGTACAAACAGCCCGAAACGGTTCGGAAGGTTTTCATATAGCCAAAGAATTGTTGCCCAATTTGATTGTCACCGACTTAATGATGCCTCTAGTCACCGGATTAGAGATGATTCGGATGATACGCTCGCAGGAGACACTCAAAGGAATACCAATTATTCTGCTTACTGCAAAAGTTGATGAAGATACTCGTATTGAAGGAACCGAACGTGGTGCAGATGCTTATTTAGCTAAACCATTTAACGATAGAGAACTTTTGGCAGAAGCACGAAATCTCTTAGCTTTAAAAGAAAACGAACGCAAAGTTCTGGAATTAAATACTTATTTAACAGAATCAGTACTTCAGCGATTTTTACCTCCTGCTTTAGTGCAAAAAGCGCAGCAAGGTGAACTAGTTCTAGATTTGCGGCCGGAACCCCGTTTAATTACAGTTTTATTTAGCGATATCGTTGGTTTTACTCAATTATCCAATACTTTAAGGTCGCGGAAAGTTGCAGAATTGCTAAACGAATACTTAGAGATTATGACAAAGGCTGTATTTGATAACGGCGGAACCGTAGATAAATTTATGGGAGATGCTATTTTGGCTTTATATGGAGCGCCAGAAGAACTCACACCTAACGAACAGGTACGCCGAGCCGTAGATACTTCTAGAGCAATGTTACGCGGTCTTTCTGAGTTGAACGAACGTTGGCGATCGCAAGGTATTTTTGATAGCGATGGACGTAGCGGACTTCAGTTTCGTTGCGGTATTCATCAAGGTACGGCAGTTGTGGGAATGTTTGGTAGTTCCGAACGCGCCGATTACACTGCTATTGGCCCTTCTGTAAATATTGCCTCTCGTTTGCAAGGTGCTGCCGAGCCTGGTACTATTCTTGTTTCTGCTGCTGTTGCTGATTATTTGGAGGAAGAAGAAATTATTAAGGGTAAACCGTTAGAGTTGAAGGGAATAGATGAAACAGTTCTAACTTTTGCCGTAACTCCGGAAATAGTAGTCCGTTCGCTAGAATAAAAAACGGGTTATTATTCGGGGTTTTGTTTTATAAGAATGCCCGCTCGGATACCGATTTTTAGTATAGATAATATATATAGATATATGACACAATCGGTTGTAGAAAAAACTTCAATTGCAGAAAAACCCTGGAGACGACAAACCGATTCACCAACATGGTGGATCGCATTTGCTGGTGGTTCACTTATCTTGCATCTGCTAGCGTTCTGGCTTATTAGTATACATAAACTTTCTGCATCACAATCCGGCTCCGATCTTGCTCTTCCAATTGAATTTATTGAAATTTCTCCACAAAAATCATCATCAGTTCAACCACAAACAAAGCCAAAACCAAAACCAAAACCAGTAACACCAAAGCCAGTAAAACCTATTGTTCCTCAGAACTCAAAACCTGCTGTTAAACCTCCCGTTTCTACATTTGATAGGGATGCTATTGCTTTTAATAATCAAAAAATCGAACAGAAATTAGCAGATCAACAGCGTCAGCAAGAATTATTACAACAGCAGCAATTAGCAGATCAACAGCGTCAGCAAGAATTAGCTCAAAGACAGCAATTAGCCGAACAACAGCGTCAAAGACAAGCTCAACAAGAACAATTAGAAGCTCAACTACGGCAAAGACAAGAGCAACACTTGCAGTTAGAAGCTCAATTACGACAGCAAGAAATCGACCAA
>JBARZF010000097.1:0-7866 GCA_049649675.1 Rivularia sp. (in: cyanobacteria)
TGTATTTGCCATAAAGTATTCTCAGTAAGAGATGTACTGATAGTCAAACTTATTCTTTTAAGTATTGCCCTTTTGCAGTAAGGTAATATTCAATACTTAAGGCTTGAAGAGATTTTCATCCTTATAAGAAAAACGCTGAAAACCCTGTGACTTTTAGTCCAGGGATGAAAGCTAATTACGGGATTTATCCCGCTTAGAGTTTTTGTTGAGCAATGTATCGCTTCACTTGCTCAGTTGAGATATTACCCGCAGTAGATACGAAATAACTTGGAGTCCATAAAGTAGGGAGTTTCATAAGTTCTGGGAACTCCTTTCTTAATACATGGGATGCTCTACCTTTAATTCTTTTGATAATCGTTGATGGGCTATCTGTAGGTTTGCAGTTTAAGAATAAATGTACATGGTCAGGCATGATTTCAATGGCTACAATCTTCCATCTATTTTTAGGCTCGTTGCACACTTCGGTAATTACTTCTTGCAATCTAAAAGCTATATCACCTACTAACACTTTTTTACGACGTTTAGGGATAAAAACAAAATGATAGTTAAGCAATGAAACAGCGTTACCTTCGTGTCGGTATTCATCTGGACAAAATTTTCCCATATTTACCGGAATCTTTGTTGCTAGTTTGTATATGAATATAGTATAATCAACGTATAAGAAAAACAACAAGGAGGTGATAAACGTTGCTAGTTTTGGAGTACAAAGTTAAAGGAAATAACAAGCAGTACCAAGCAATTGAGGAGTCTATCAAAACTACTCAATTCATTCGTAATAAGTGTTTACGCTATTGGATGGACGCTAAAAAAGAAGATAAAATTAATCGATTTGCTTTAAACAAATACTCTACAGAACTACGCAACGAGTTTAAATTTGTTAAAGATTTAAACAGCATGGCTGTACAATCAGCAGCAGAAAGAGCTTGGTTTGCTGTTTCTAGGTTTTATGACAATTGCAAAACTAACAAACCTGGTAAAAAAGGGTTTCCACGCTTCCAAAAAGATAATCGTTCTACTGAATATAAAACATCTGGATGGAAGTTACATAAAACCAAGCGACGCATCACTTTTGCTGATAAAAAAGGTATAGGAGAGCTTAAATTACTAGGTAAATGGGATATTCACACTTACCCAGTTAAAGCAATTAAAAGAGTTCGTTTAGTGCGTCGTGCTGACGGATATTACTGTCAATTTTCTGTTGATGTGAATTCGTCAAAACAACTTGAATTGACTGGAAAACAAGTAGGTTTAGATGTTGGGTTGGAATATTTTTACTCAGATAGCAATGGGAATCATGTAGAAAATCCTAGATTTTTAAGAAAGTCAGAGAAAAATATTAAACGTTCTCAACGTCGTATTTACAAACACCAAAAAGGTTCAAATAAACGACGCAAAGCTAGAAAAATATATGCTCGAAAGCACTTAAAAGTAAGTAGGCAGCGTACCGAGTTTGCTAAGAGATTAGCCCTCACGCTTGTACAATCTAACGATTTAGTCGCCTAGGTCGCCTTAATTGTTAAGAACATGGTAAAAAGCCACTGTCTTGCAAAGTCAATCTCGGATGTGGCTTGGAGACTTTTTAGACAGTGGCTTGAGTATTTTTCTAACAAATATGGTCGTCAGACGGTAGCTGTTAAACCTCACTATACAAGTCAAATTTGTTCTGCTTGCGGGGTAAAAGTTAAGAAATCTCTATCAGTTAGAACACATATTTGTAAGTGTGGTTGTAAATTACAACGCGATACGAACGCAGCTATCAACATTCTTGAAAGAGCTAGGGGAGGGCATCCCCAAAGTAACGCTCAGGGAGTAGCAGCCTCTACTCTACTTGGGGCAACCCTGGTTGAGCAAGTCGCTACGATGAACTGAGAATCCCCTCGGCTTCAGCCAGGGGAGTGTCAATTAACCGGAATTTCAGCCACCAGAGAATAGATGGATAATTTGAAAAAAGGCAAACTTGCGGCAGTATTCAGGAATATTGGAATAATAATTCTGGTATTAGTTATAACTTTGGCGGGATTGACTACTTACACGGCTAGAAAATCTTTTCCCCAAGAAAGTGGCATTATTGCGATTCCGGGATTGGAAAGTGAAGTAAAAGTGCAACGGGATGAATGGGGAATCCCGCAAATTTACGCTGCTTCTTCCCACGATCTGTTTTTAGCACAAGGTTACGTCACCGCTCAAGATCGCTTCTGGCAAATGGATTTCTGGCGACATATCGGTGCTGGAAGATTGTCGGAAATGTTTGGTGAGTCGCAGTTAGATAAAGATAGATTCCTGCGAACAATGGGATGGAAGAAGTTAGCCCAGCAGGAATTCGCCGAAATCTTGGACGATCGCACAAAAGATAATTTACAGGCTTATGCTGAAGGTGTAAATGCTTACTTAGCAAATCATCAGGGTAGCGCTTTAAGTTTGGAATATGCTGTATTAAAACTTCTTAATCGCAACTATCGTCCGGAACCTTGGCAGCCAATACACTCTATCCTTTGGGGTAAAGTAATGGCTTACGATCTCAGTACAAATCTTGGTGATGAGATTGAACGTAGTATTCTCTTAAAATCTTTTCCTCAAGCGCGGGTAGATGAACTTTTCCCACTTTATCCTGAAGAATCCCCCGTAATTGTACCTGATTTTAAAATTGCAGGAAAGGAAGTAAAGAACACAACAGAAGATAGTCATTTTCTCGCTCTACAAGATATTACTCCTTCCTTAAAATCTATTGCCAGTAACGTAACTGCGATGGAAGAAATTCTTGGTGCTACAGGAATGGGCGTGGGTTCCAACAGTTGGACAATATCGGGTAAACTAACTAGTACGGGTAAACCTATTGTAGCTGATGACCCACATTTAGCCGTACAAATGCCTTCGATTTGGTATGAGTTAGGTTTGCACTGTAATTCAACTAGTAATTCAATAAATAACAACTGCCCTTACAACGTCACGGGTTTTACCTTTGCAGGGGTACCGGGGGTAATTGTCGGTCATAATAATCGCATTGCTTGGGGTGTTACAAATGTGATGTCCGATACGATGGATTTGTATATAGAAAAGATTAATCCCGAAAATCCCAATCAATATGAAGTAAATGGTAAATGGGTAGATATGCAGCTTGTAAAAGAAGAAATTGAAGTTGCTTCTTCCGAACCAGTAAATCAAATTATCCGCTACACTAAACACGTCCCAATTCTTTCTGATGTTCTTCCCCAATTACAAAAATTCGCTGAAAGATCAATTCAAATTCCTAATAATTACGCCGTTTCCTTGCGCTGGACTGCTTTAGAACCTTCTACATTAATCGCTGCCATACCAGAAATAAATCGCGCTCAAAATTGGCAAGAATTCCGCGTTGCTGCAAGTAAATTTGATATTGCGGCTCAGAATTTAATATATGCAGACGTTGATGGAAATATCGGCTATCAAATGCCCGGAAAAACTCCCATACGTAAAAAATCAGATGGACGCTATCCGGTACCGGGTTGGAATAATAAATATGAATGGCAAGGCTATATTGATTTTGAAGAATTACCCCACAGTTTTAATCCAGCACAAGGATATATTATTACTGCAAATAATGCCGTAGTTGATGAAAGTTATCCTTACGTTATTACCAAAGATTGGGTTCGCGGGTACCGTGCAAAACGTATTGAAGAAATAATTAAAGATGCAGAACGGCCATTAACTTTAGCCGATATTAAGTTAATACAAGCTGATAACCTCAATTTGAATGCGCGGGATTTGATGCCCATCTTGCAGTCAATTGATTTCAACGATTCCCGGATTGAAGATGCTGTTCAATTATTAGTTGATTGGGATTTAAAACTGCAAATAGAATCACCCGCATCCGCCATTTTTGAAACATTCTGGAAAAAATTATTGGCGGTAACATTTCACGATGAACTTCCCGAAGATTATTATCCGGGTGGTAGCGATCGCTGGTACGCTGTGGTGAAAAATTTAGTCGAACAACCGAATAATTTGTGGTGGGATAATCAGAATACAGCATCAGTAGAAAACCGAGATCAAATATTCAAACAAGCTTTTGTCGAAGCAGTAAATGAACTCGAAAAAACTTTAGGTAACAACCTAGAAAAATGGACTTGGGGAAAGCTGCATAAAATAAAATTTCGCAACGTTACTTTAGGAAAATCCGGGGTAGCTGCGATCGAAAAACTATTTAATCGGGGTACATACCAAACAGCAGGTGATGGAGAAACCATCAATGCCAATCGTTGGAAAGCCAATCAATCATCTTTTGAAGTAACTCATATTCCTTCATTCCGGATGATTGTAGACTTAGCCTCATTCAACAACTCGCAAGCAATCCACAGCACCGGGCAATCGGGGCACGCATTCAATCGCCACTATACCGACATGATTGAACCTTGGCGCGATATTAAATATCATTCCATGTTTTGGGAAGATGAAATTAGTGAAAAAACTGAATCAACGCTTTTATTAATACCGGATTAAAGAGTTAGTAGTTAGGAGTTAGGAGTTATGAGTTAGGAGTTGAAAATTATTTTTGTCCAGTCACTTAAAGCGAACATTGAGACATAAGAAACCGGGTTTCTATTAGTAAAAAAACGAATTTAGCATACTTAGCACTCTTAGAAACCCGGTTTCTGCAACACCAACGAACAATTGATATACACCTGCGTTTTATGGCAAGTAATAATTGGTAATTGGTAATTGATAATTGATAATTGATGATTGATTAAAACTTAAAAGTAGTCCGCATCAATCCAACCCAAATACTACCGTTATCGGCGTTATGTTCCGGGTTTGTAATCATTACAACTCCGGGGGTGATAGAAATATTGTCATTTACGGGGTAGTTATAAGATAATTCAAAATGTAAAGCAGTATCTTTATCTTCGCGCTCTGAAATATCATTATTGGTAACTTTTGGAGGCATCCCAAAAACAAAATTTAACTGACTTCCCGGTTTACCTAAATCCGGGAAAGCTGCCGTTACAGCCCAACTCCAAATATCAGCATCGGCACCTTGAGAAGCATTTACGCTATTAACATTTGGCGAAGTTTCTGCATTCGCACTAAGATAGCTTCCCCATCCTCCCAAAATCAATTTTTTGCTTAACTTATAGGTAAACTGCAAGCCAAAACCGTTGGTAGAAGTCGCTGAATCTCCGAAAGGTAATTGAGCAAATCTACTACCTTTACCCCCAGTTATATTAATACTTGAATCCGGTTGCGGTGCATAATAACGTCCGTAAGTTAAGGCAACGGCTATTTTCTCTGATGGGGTATAAGTTAACTGAGATAGCGAACTGAATTGTTCGCCAAACAATCCCTCATCTGCATCGTTACCGGAAGTGGTGAAGTAACTTACACCAGCCGCGATTTCATCGGTAAATTTATAATAAACTACTCCACCCGTACCAAATGCAAAAGCGTAAATCGGATTTTCGCTACCGAAAGTCGAAACAGAAGAAACGGGATTTAGTGAAGGGAAAATACGGGTAGGAAAGCCTGCAATTGGAGCAATAACAACTGTACCGCGATTGTTACCTATAGGAGATTGATAATAAAGTGAAGCCAAATCAAATTCTTGATCGGTATTTGTAGCACCTATCAAACTAATCATATCCGTACCAACGGCACTTCTATCAAAGCTGCTGACATTCCCAGCTTGTATACTAGTTCGCAATAAATCCTTACCAGTAAAACTAGTATCAATATCAAGCACCGCACGCGATGAAAAACTTAGATTTTTATCTATACTTTCCCTGGCATTTTCTCCCGGTGCAGTTGCTTTGAGATCGCCAAAAGCTCTAATTAGATAAAAGTCTACCGTACCATTTAAAGTTGCAGTAGTACTAAACTGATTTTTTTCAATAGAAGTAACTTGTTGTTCTAAATTATCAACTCTATTTCTTACCTCCTTTAATTCAGTAACAAACTCTCTTTGCACTCGATCCAAAACGGTTAAATCTTCTAACTTAATTAAATTGTCACTTGAATTAGCAATTAAACCTTCAATAGTGGTAAGACAAGCATTAAAGGCAGCTGCAAACTCATAACGAGATATCGCGCGTTCGCCATTAAACTCACCTCCTGAAACACTAATACAATCGTACTTTTCCACTAAACTGCGTAACGCTTCATAAGCCCAATGTTCGGGGCTAACATCTTGTAATTGTTCGACACCAGTAACTTTATCTAAATAAATCTGCCCCTGGCTATATTTTTGATTAAAAGTATCTATGTCTGTAGCTGGAATATTTTGCTCGCTATTAATATTGTCAAAAGTATCTTTCTCGTCAGATGAATCCAAACTTATTTGAGGATTTATTGAATTATCCGTAGAATTTACTTGAGCTAAAGCTGGAGATAAACTTAATAAAATAGCACCTATGGTAGCAGATGTAAACGGCAATACACCGAAGACTTTTTTCATCTATTTGTACTTACTCTTGATTACCTCCAAACAATAATCTTTTTATTCAAAAAAGCAACATAAATATTAAAAAAAATTTAGATATAACTACAAAAAATAAAATATTTAGTAATCTATTTAGGACTTATCTCTATTGTGGCGGAAAATTTACTATTCCCTTCCGCCCAATCCCCTATTCCCATTCAAATTTGTATCCTGGATAAAAATAAATTGCTTTACTATCCGCTATATTTACGGTGTAGTTGACTGGGAGCTAAAAAAATGCATTGGCGACGGTTTTCTTTATTTATAATCATAGGTTTTGCGCTAACTATCTTTTGCTTTGCTTGTACAAACTCCAATCAAGAAGCTACAAAAACACCTAAAACACCCCAAATATCAACTTTACCGCCAGAAACACAACAAATAATCAAAACTGCCAGGAGTAGTGGTTTATTTAATCCTCCTCGTGGAGACGTGCGTTTAGTGGCTATCAGCGATTTGAATTCAGCTTATGGTTCTACTGAATACGACCCAGAGGTAGATAAAGGAATTAATTTATTACCTTTTTGGCAGCCAGATATGGTAGTTTGTAGCGGTGATATGATAGCCGGTCAAAAAAAGACACTGACAGAATCGCAAATTAAGGCAATGTGGGCAGCTTTCGACAAACATATTGCAGCACCTTTACGTAAAGCAAATATACCTTTCGGCTTCACCATCGGCAATCATGACGCTTCGGGTGCTAAAAAAGAAGCCAATTTTGTATTTGAACAAGAAAGAGATTTAGCTTCCGAATATTGGAACAACCCCGAACACGATCCCGGAATTGAATTTATAGATAAAAGCCAATTCCCATTTTTCTATACCTTCAAACATAAAGATATCTTCTTCATGGCTTGGGATGGTTCAACACATAGAATTCCCCCCGAAAAAATGGTTTGGGTAGAAAAAGCATTAGCAAGCCCAGAAGCGCAGCAAGCCAAAATGCGAATTTTGTTAAGTCACTTACCTTTATATGCAGTTGCAGAAGGGCGTAACAAATTTGGTGCCGTAATGGCAAACCCCGAAGAATTGCGAGCAATGTTAGAAAAATACAACGTTCATACCTATATCAGCGGTCATCATCACGCTTATTATCCCGGTCATCGCGGTAAATTGCAGCTACTTCATATGGGGCTGATGGGTTCCGGGCCGCGTCCCTTAATTGGAAGAGAAACACCTTCAGCAAAAGCAATTACGGTGATTGACATTAACTTTGATTCCTCAGAATTAACGACTTATACCACCTACGACATGAAAACCTTAAAGCTAATAGAATACAAACAACTTCCTCGGTTTTTGACAGGTCACAACGGTATAGTTTTACGCCGAGATGTAGAGTATAAAGACTTAAAAGCAGAAGAGAAAGCTGCTTGTGTAGAGAAACTAGACGCGAAACTCTGCGGGAATCAGTGAACAGT
>JBARZF010000098.1:0-7544 GCA_049649675.1 Rivularia sp. (in: cyanobacteria)
TTGGGTTTTATCCCCATGAGATAAAGCAAACTCACGAAATTTTTCCCAGTCGCTGCCGCATTGTGACCATTGCCAGGAGGCTTATTGGGCAAGGCTTGAAAGTCTCCGGTTTCGGCTTGACGCTTCAGCCATAAGTCTATAGTGGAATGGCACTAAGAAAAGCCGAAAGACTTATGGTTTAAGCTGTTTGCAGTTTAGTGCGTAATTCATGCCTTGGTTTCGTCATCAAGGGGTAAGCTAAAGGAGCGACGTTTACGAACTCTTGGTTCACTTCTGCCAGGACGTTCTGGAACAGCTTTGTGAGCAATAACTTTCAACAAAGCGTGATAAATGAGGTTTTGTTTTGTTGTAGAAACAGCGAATAATTGAGGAATAAAGTTATTTAAATGATGGCGATTAGCTTGCAATGATAAGCGGCCCGGGGGGAGCGCCATAATTAGTTCCTGCTGACCACATTAAACTACGAAGTAAATTGTAAGCAAGCAAATAAACATAAATTTCTTTGCGTATCATTGAAGGAGTTTTACATCGTAAAATATCCATACCCAATGTAGTTTTAAGATGTCTTAAATCTAGCTCAACATCCCAGCGCTTTCTATACAACTCAACAATATCTAGAGTAGAATAAGTCGCTTTATCTAATAAAGTAGTGATTAAACTAACTTTCTGAGTACGTTGGCGAAGCCTGCGCGAAGCGCATAAACCAGGTATAAAAATACAATAGTAAATCTCTCTTACAGTTATAGTTTGAGGCAAAATATCAAACTCCTCTTTACTCAATCCTTGAGGGCGTTTTTTCGGCTTGTACCAAGTAACTATTTTGTCGCATTCTCCTATAATTTTCCCTTTTTTCATAGAGGATTTTCGGCTTTGATGTTTACGAAATACAACATCGCAATCAAGTTTTTTAATAGTAAATAAATCGGCATAAGCGCAAAAAGCTCTATCTCCTAAAAGAATATCTAGGGGATTAAGAAACTTATAAAGTTGACGGGCAAGTTTGATATCATGAGTGTTGAGAACATCAATTACGATTCTTCGGCGGCAGCCCCTGTTGCTAAATTGAATGTCACACCAATTTTGGCAATTGGAAATCCACATCCAGCCTTTTGATTTTTTGGTTGGGGATATGCTTTTTGGTTTTCTATAGTATCAGGCATGGAAACAGTTGAACCGTCTATTACTTTGACATTTCGACCACACCATAAATGTTCTATTGTTACTTTATCTTCTAAATTTTGTGCAGCCCGACTAAAAAGTTTTTCTAGTAGCTTTTCTGGTAATCTTGAACGCGCGGGGGGCAGTAGGCACTTGTATCAGTTGAAGGAATTTCTACCCCTTCTCCTGTTAAATAAGCAATTATTTTACTCACGGCATTATGGCAACTTTTATCAGTATCCAAAACTTGAGATAAAAATGCCCATAGTGTTATAAATGGGTCAAATAATCGCTTCTTATATTTTATTTTTAACTCCTCGATAGCTTGCTCAATTATCGAAGACGGTAACAGTTCTATAAAAGGTAATCCTAAACTTTGATTAAATTTATCCGCTTAGATTTGTACTCGCAGTGTCACAGTAGTAGTAGTTAGATTTGCTTACTTGTTTCAACTAAAGTATTTCATGAACGAGTAAGCTTTTTCTACCTACAACGAATTTTTGTTGCCCCCATTCGTTCTCCAGCAACTGGGGAAGATTTGGCGGCGACAGCGGAGTGCCAGGTGCGGGCACGACTATTTTCTGCACCAACGCAAAATCTCTATGCCCCTACCTGGTACCGCCTTTCGCAGCGCAGCGGTTCCCCAGTTGCGCCGCTTTTTCTGACAACACCCTCGAACCGTCATACTAATTACTTGTTGGCGAGAGCACTGGTTTTCACCTTCATTGTGTTGTTCCCTTACGATTGTGAGTGAGAATATGGCATTAAAAACAACTTGCTGAGCCATCCTTCCATTGTTAAATTGCTTTAAAAGCTATAGTTCTTATTCAGCATAGCTTGTAGCTTTTCTTAGTGCCATTCGGCTTACAGTATAAGCTATGAACGAGCACATTGAATACTGAAATCGATTGCAGCCACATTATCCCTCATTACTCTTATTAGTTCGCTATAAACAGAAAATTTTCAAACAACAAATAACCATTATATATCGCTACATTCTTTGTCTTATGACTTCAACACATTCTCAGAAAGTACTTAATATGCTCAATGATAAATTACTTGCAGCTTACAATAGATACTATGGAGGTTTGAAAGTGGGAGATATGACTCCCAAAGAGTTTATTAAGACTTATGGAACTATAGAAGATAGAGTTAATGGCAGTTTAAAAGAAGCAGTTACAGTCTTTGAAGAATCTACCTCAACCTTCTCTACGAACTCGGATAAGGTAGATTTAAGTTCTTCCTCATCTAAAGATTCCCAAAATGTGGCTTGAGAGGCAACTGTAATTTTCCTCTTAGCATTCTCAAAAGCATCCCTATCAACAATTTTAGTAGGAGTTGATAGGGAATTTATCGCAGCTTCTATTTTGGCGATCGCCTGAATTATATCTGGGTTAGAACTGCGAAGTCCTCGCAAAACAGATAACTCGTTAGTTAATTTTTCGATTTCATGTGTATTTGTAACTTGTGTTGTTGTTAACTGAGTTTCTAAATGTTGAATTAAGTTTGGTGCATTCTCGCATAAAGCCATAATTGTGGTAGCAATAATTTCTCTCAATCGGGTACATCTTGAATTTTTGCAATGATATACACCTGGTTTATTGTAATTTACACAGCGCATATATTCGGTTCTGGTCTTGTGTCGTGAAAAGTTACGATACATACCCGCTCGACAATCAGCGCATTTGATTAAACCTGCAAGTGGGTAGTTTCCCCGATTAGATTTTGCAGAGCTTCGATATTTCCTATTAGCTGATAACTTACGTTCTATTGCATCTAGCTCGGCTAAGGTAATTAAAGCTTCGTGAGTATTAAAATTTATTATCGGCTCTCGATTTATACCTTTTTTCTTTTTTATAAAATAAGCTGTATGTCCTTGCAGAGCTAAATTTTTTGACCAGTCTCGCAATCCCGACACGCTAAACACTATTTCATACTCAGTATAAATATAATTGCAGACATCTTTAAGGGAGCGCATTTCTAATATTAAATCAATAATAATTTTGGCTAGCTCAAAATAGGTTTTACCTGAACCTTCGTGAATATTCTTATTTGGAATTAAACGGTGATTTTCATCTTTAGCATATCCGAATGGAGGAACGCAAAATTTTAGCTGTTGTCGAAAATACTCGTTTCCTTGTTTCACCCGTTGAGATAATAGCCTTGATTCAAATTCAGCTAGTCCAGACATTTGATTGATACTAAACCAACCAAACGGGCTATTAGGATCAACAGGTGCGTCTAATACGCGTAAATTGACATTATGTTTGACAAAAACCTCAATCGCTTTATGGATAGTAATAACGCTCCGACCCAAACGGTCTACACGAGTTATTACAATTTCATCAACTTGATTCTCCTGAACTAACTTAAGTAGTTGATTAAATTTCTTTCTAGCATCGCTACGTCCGGATTCAATATCTATCAAAACTTCTGTAGCACCTGCGGCTTTTAGTCTAGCTATTTGCTGATTTAATGCATCAAACTCCTCTGCTTGCTCTTGAGTGCTAACGCGAGCATAACCGTAAACTCTCATAAAAACAGACTCAAATGGTTTTACCGAATCATATTATAAAGGTGTTGTTGTAAACGTTCAGGAGAAGTTGTACCTCAAATTTGACCGTTTTCTCGGAGCCTTTGTAGCTCTTGCTCAATTGTTACACCTTTGCTCTCTAAGTGTTTTTCAAAGAGTTCGACTGCTTTCATGAGTATCTTGCATGCTTAATTTCATCTTTCCTCTATAGCATTGTTTTTCAAAAATAATCTATCGGTTGAATGTTTCTGTTAACTATGAGCAATTGAATCTTTGTCTAAACTTCGTCATTGCAGGAAAATACGGTAATTGGTAATTGGCAGGTTCCCGGCTCTATGCCGATAAAAAAACCGATGCTTGACGTAGAGAGCGTGGGGGAAAGAGACAGCGTTAGCGGAGCGTGTCCGTGCTTGACATAAAGTGTGCAGAGGAGGGGGTTTCCCCCATGTGAGCCGGAGGCAATAAGGCGAGTGCAACTTTTCAAGATCAAGAGAGATAGGTAATTATAGAGAGGGAAGGGAATAGGACCTTTGGAACTGCCAGGAATAGTAAATAAATCGGCAAGGTTGTAGGCAAATAGATTCTATTACTGAGAAGATAATTCGGTAACAATAGTGTAAAAATAGATCCGATAATTATTCAAAAATGTTAAGTGTTCAAAGTTCTATATTTTTCATATCGAAGACTAAATAAAGCTACGTTTATTTTAATTATCATCAGTAGTTACTGTTCTTTTTGTAACTCTACTGTTGCTACAGTACCGAAAATAATCACCCAAGCACCAAATCCCGAAGGCGACTTTAATCAAGAACGGTTTCCTCAACCAGCGCCAAGTGTCGAACCCTTGCAAACACCGCAGCCGCCGCTGCAACCATCGCCCACATTTACAGAACCTTTATCAAACCCATCTAGCGAAAGAATTACAGTCAATAAAATTAAAATAACCGGAAGTACTGTTTTTGACTCCGAAGATTTTGAGCCAATTGTTCGGCCAGTAGAAGGAAGAAGTGTCACCTTAGAAGAACTTAAAAAAGTTGCCGATGCGATTACTGAGTTGTATTTAGAACGAGACTATATTACTTCAAGAGCAATTTTAGTCAACCAGAAAATTACCGATGGTGTGGTGCAAATTCGCGTAATTGAGGGTTCCTTAGAAAAAATCGAAATTCAAGGAACCCAAAGTTTGAAACAAAATTATGTGCGATCGCGCTTGCTTCGTGGTGGAAAAAAGCCTTTGTCAAACAGAAGTTTGGAAGAACAGTTAAGATTGTTGCGGTTCGATCCAAATATTCAGAATATAGAAGCTAGTTTACGTCCTGGAAGCGATTTCGGTAAAAGTATTTTAGCGGTGCGAGTTACCGAAGCCGAACCGTTTCAGATCAGTTTGGGGGTTGATAACTATTCTCCACCGAGCGTAGGTTCGGAAAGATTGGGGATAAATACGGTATATCGCAATCTTGTGGGTATTGGCGATGAAGTTGCAGCATCTTATTATCGTTCTACGAGGGGTGGTTCAAATATTTTCGATTTTAGCTATCGAGTACCGATAAACGCCAAGAATGGGACTTTACAATTACGAACGGCAATTAATAATAATAAAGTAGTACAGCCACCTTTCGATGCTTTTGACATCCGAGGGGAATCACAAATTTATGAAATCAGTTACCGTCAACCATTAATTAGAACACCAAAAGAAGAATTTGCATTATCCGTTGGTTTTAGCCTGCAAAACGGTCAAACCTTTACCTTTGCTGGAGCTACTCCCTTTGGTTTTGGCCCCGATACAGAAGGAAACAGCCGCACCCGTACCATAAAATTTGGACAAGATTACATCAAAAGAGATGTCAATGGAGCTTGGCAAATTAGGTCATTACTCAGCTTGGGAACTGGCTGGTTTGATGCCACAATTAACTCAAATCCCGTCCCAGATGCGCGTTTTTTCAGTTGGTTGGCTCAATTGCAGCGAGTGCAGCGTTTAGATAAAAATAACTTGTTAATTACTCAACTCGACTTACAATTAACACCCAACGGTTTATTACCATCCCAGCAATTCGTTATCGGTGGGGGACAATCATTACGGGGTTATCGTCAAAACGTGCGAGCCGGAGACAACGGGGTTCGGTTTTCCATAGAGGACAGAATCACTGTAGGAAGAGACGCATCGGGAAATCCTTCATTACAAATAGCACCATTTTTTGACGCAGGTGTCGTTTGGAACATTGATGACAACCCAAACCAGCAACCAAAACAAACATTTTTAGCTGGTGTCGGAATGGGAATATTATGGCAAGCAACACCCCGCTTAAATATCAAATTAGATTACGGTCTACCTTTAGTTACATTAAACGATAAAGGTAATAACGCTCAAGACGAAGGGTTTTACTTTAGCATTGGTTACAGACTTTGACAGTTAGGAGTTAGGAGGCGGGGAGTTAGGAGTAGGAAGTAGTGAGTTAAGAGTTATCTGTAGTCTCCGTATCTTGCTCCCTTACTATTTTTCCATCACCTTATCCCCTTGTCTCCCCATCTCCCTATCTCCCCCGAACCCCATCTCCCCATCTCCCTCTCCTACCAAGGGCTACCAATTAAAGTAAAAGATGACCAATAATAAGGATGTACGAGTTTTCTACTTCTTCCGGCTAAGGATGGAATGGGAATAATATTTTTGGATTGCGGTAGCTGTAATATTCCTTTCTCTAAAAACATCTCTCCTTTAATCATGGCAATTTGGGTTTGTCGTAAAGCTTCTGCTTTGATGGGTGTTTGTTTCAACTGCTGATAAAACTGAGCCATTAATCCCAAGGTGCCTTCATCGCTGACATACCAAAGGCTACCTAATGCAGATTTTACCCCAGCTTGAACGGCGAGTCCGGCAAAACCTAATTCTGCTTCTCTGTCTCCTAATGCTGTTCGACAAGCACTTAAAGTTAATAATTCCACTGGTGGGTTATTCCATCCCATTTTTCTAACTTCATCCAACCGCAATTTTGTATTTGATAGTTGAATATAGGAATTTTGCAGTTTTCCGGGACGAAATTCTGCATGAGTTGCGAGGTGAATAATTCCAAAAGGTTGCTCGGAACGTTGAGATTTGAGGTTTTCTAAAGTAAAACTATTATTGAGAAATGATTTACCTTTCCACTGTTTGGAAATATTATTGATTTCTAAAGGTACGGCAGGTAAAGGATTTTGCTCGTCAAATGTTGAAGCTCCCATTGCTAAAATTTTAGCTTGTTTAATATCAGTATAGTTAGTATTGGTAAGGCTGAGACTGGGCATTAAACCCAGACTATATTGTTCTACCAAAAAACCATTACCATCATGTAATGCAGCAAATGGTACGGAACGCAATCCTACATCTGTAATAAAGCTTAAATTATCAATTCCTTGAGCTTGTAATTCAGTTTCTATGGGAGCTATCAGCCATTGGTAAAGTTGTTGTGCTGGTTTTAAATAAGTTTTTGTGCTGGTTTTAACAGGATTAGAAACTTCACGCTGGAATCTTCGCGCTACTTTTAATATGTTGCCACGGGTTGCACCGGGTACTTGTTTCCGAATTGGCTTTCCTTTAGCAGTAACAATAAGGATTTCTAAGACATCATTGTCATTTTTAAGATTTGTTTGTGAATTTTCTGAACTATTTTTTTCACTTGATTGTGTTTCCTGTAGATCGGGGACGCTAACACTCTCAGGCACAAACATTGCATATACTAATGCTGGTTTTGTTCCGGTAGCTTTTTCAACTTCACTTAATATGTCTCGTGCTTCTGCTAATCCTTTAAGGCTAACAGTAACCACATCGCTGAGATGACCTTTAAATGCATTGGTAAAAGAATCTTCTACTTCACCCATC
>JBARZF010000099.1:0-7010 GCA_049649675.1 Rivularia sp. (in: cyanobacteria)
GGAGTTGGTAAAACCAGTATGGGAAATTCCATCGCTCGTACTTTAAACCGTCCGTTTGAGCGAGTAAGTTTGGGTGGATTGCGTGATGAAGCCGAATTACGAGGTCATCGACGGACTTATGTTGGTGCAATGCCGGGTAGAATTATTCAAGCGTTGCATCGGTGTGGTGTGAAAAACCCGGTAGTTATGCTTGATGAGTTGGATAAAGTTGGTATGAATAGTCATCGGGGGGACCCTGCTTCGGTGTTATTAGAAGTTCTCGATCCCCAGCAAAACAATTGTTTCCGCGACCTTTATTTAGATTGCGACTTTGATTTATCGCAGGTTTTCTTTATCGCTACTGCTAATAATTTATCTGAAGTACCCGCACCGCTGTTAGATAGATTAGAAATTATCGAAATATCAGGTTATTCGGAAACTGAAAAATTAGCTATTGCTCAAAAACATCTGTTACCCCGTCAAATTGAAAAAGCCGGACTTCCAAATCAAGCTTTGCAGCTATCACCTCAAGCCATAAATTTGATAATCGAAAACTACACCCGTGAAGCTGGGGTTCGTCAGTTAGAACAGCAGTTGGGTTCCCTCTGTCGTAAAGTTGCCGTTCGTCATGCATCTGGTAATACCAAACCCGTAATTATTTCTCCTGAAGAAATAGAAGAATTACTCGGTGCAAGAAAATTCTTACCATCACACATACAAAAATTAAATAAACCTGGTGTAGCTTGCGGTCTTGCTTGGACTGTAGCGGGTGGAGAGGTTCTATTTGTAGAAGTAATAAAACTACCTCAAAGTAAAGACTTTGTAGTTACCGGACACCTCGGTGAAATAATGGTAGAATCTGCTCGAATTGCTTATGACTACGTTTGGTCCAATGCAGAATTATTAAATATAGATACAAATATATTTAGAACTAACGGCTTGCATATTCATATCCCAGCAGGTTCCGTACCCAAAGACGGGTCATCCGCAGGTGCAACTATCGTGACTGCTATTGCTTCTCTATTAATGAATCGTCCGGTACGAACCGATACAGCGATGAGCGGGGAAATTGACCTTAGTGGAGAAATTCTTCCTATCGGTGGTGTTAGAGAAAAGATTTTAGCGGCTAATCGGATTGGTATCAAACGTGTGATATTACCTACTGCTAATCAAAAAGATTTAGTAGATATACCAGAAGTTGACCGCGAAAATATTGAATTTATATTTTGTGATTGTATCGAACAAGTCTTAGAAAATGCCTTTGTTCAAGATAATGATTAAATCAAAACTTCATCAACTGCTCGTCTTGGAGTTGGTTTAACTTCCTTACAAAAACCCAGACGCAAAACAATTTGTGGGAAACCCGATTGAGATAATACTTTACCCAATTCGCTTCGCGATTGTGGAACTTGAACGGGTTGATTTAAGAAAGAACAGCTAAGTCCTACAGCTTGTCCTCTTAATAATATTCTTTCTAAAGCTTGTCCTGCTGCTAACCAATAGCGAGGAGTATCATTTTTAGTACCTAACACTACAATTGCTGGCGATTGTTCGATAAGTTTACGACTGCGTTCGGCTAGAGAATTTCCTAAATCAAAAGTTCGCAAAACTAAAGCGAATAAAGGAGTTGCAAAATCGAAATGTTTGTCTATTCCTTGAGCATAACTGGGGATTCCGTCATGAGTATTACTATTAGCAGGACGAATCCAATTTGCTAACTCCTTACGGTAATTAGGGTCAGCCATTAGCTGGTGTTCGGCTTGTACTACTAACTCAGAAACTTGATGACGAACAGTACCTTTTCTGACAATATGTAGCCATGTTCCTTCTTGTTCCGCATCTGATTGTAGCCATCTAAGTAAAGATTGCGGAACATCCCACCACTGATAATTTTTTCTGTTGGTATGTCTTTTGGGAATTGCACTAAATAAAAGCTTATTATCAGTACTTTCGGGTATCGGATAACCTAATTTAATACAGGCTAATAAATTTACATTGCTTGGGTCGGGAAAAGTTATAATTTGACCTTTATAACCGAAGTGATGCAGAGCAATACGTAAATTATACAAAGCCGTACCGCAACTGATAATTAATTCCCTCTCTTTAGGGTCAGCAACAAATAATCCGCGACTCCGGTCAGCATAAAGATAAATAGCTTCTGAATCAACCTTGAATAACCACGGTTGAGTATTGTGACTAGAAGGAGCCAAAATTGCGTAATTGAGAATAAATTTGAGTTTTTCCTCAGTTGTTCCAGTGTGAGGGAATTCGTTTTCTTTAACTTTCCAGATATTTAATAATTCAGACATCATAATCCCCCTGAACAAATAATTAAAAGTTTAAAATTATCGTGCAATTTTAATTAGACTTTGGACAAAAAATGGTTAAATTGAAATCATACCTAACACACCTAGCATTGCCACGATAAAGCCGACTATTCCCAAAAGACCTAGATATTTTAATTCTTCTCTCAGATAGCGAAAAGCACTAAAAAAGGAAAAAAAAGTAAAATAGAACAATAACGGTGGGGCATTTTGGGCAAATCCGAGAAATCCGAGAAATCCGAGAAACCCTAAAAAACCAAGCCAAAACCGCTTTTTATTTCGCCTATCCACGTTTAGTAATCTCCTCAATTTTTGATAATCGCTACATGAGAAAAGTTACGTATTTTTTGTCCAAAGTCAAATTGAAAATTTTAATTGAAAATCTTTAATTAGAAGCTTCTACTTCTTGATTTTGAGATGTTTCCGTAGTTGAAAGAATCGCTCCTTGTACTGTTAACACCGAACAAGGTGCATGATGCATTACATAATTACTTACACTACCTAAAAATAACTCACTCAAACCACGATGACCTCGACGACCAATTACAATTACATCAGCATTCCAACTACGAGAAATATCGCAAATCCTTGTAGTTGGGTTGCCTATATTAAGAGTGAATTCAGTTTTGACACCAGAAGAAGTTGCTGAATCACATAAAGAACGCAGCCAATTATGTTTGTCTTGCTTAAATTTTTCCCAATCGTTCAAATTTTTATTTTGAGCTTCTTGATGTAACTCTGAATAAAGAATAGTTGGTTGCATAAACAAAGAGTCAAAATATGGCTCATCCAATGGAGATATAATGTGTAGCAACATTAAACTTGCACCCGTTGCTTTTGCTAAAGATACAGCTTCATCAAAAACGTGCTGAGTCATATCAGAATTGTCAATCGAAACCAAAATTTTTGTAAACATAATAATTGGTTAGTTGTTGGTGGTTAGTTGTTAGTTGCTAGGGGATTGGGAATTGGGGATTGGTAATTGGGAATTGGGAATTAGGCATTGGGTTTTGAATTAATATTCTTAACTCCTAACTCCTAATTCCTAACTCCTAACTTCTCCTTGTCTTCCCATATCCTCACCATTATTTCATGGAAGCGATTTCTAAAAGTGTCTTCAGCACGGAATCTGGATTGAGACTCATAGAATCAATACCTTGCTCTACTAGAAAGCGAGCAAATTCCGGGTAGTCGCTGGGTGCTTGTCCGCAGATGCCGATTTTACGTCCGTGCTTCTTGACAGTGGTTATGGCTTTGGCGATCGTTCGTTTGACTGCTTCGTTGCGTTCGTCAAATAAATGGGCTACTAATTCCGAATCCCTATCTAAACCAAGGGTTAGCTGAGTTAGATCGTTGGAACCGATAGAAAAACCGTCGAAAATTTCGCAAAATTCGTCAGCTAGTTGAACGTTAGAAGGTAACTCGCACATTACATAAACTTGCAAGCCGTTTTCACCTTTAACTAAACCGTTTTTCGCCATCTCTGCTAAAACACGGCTACCTTCTTCGGGGGTACGGCAAAATGGAACCATTAAAATCACGTTGGTTAAACCCATTTCATCGCGTACTCGTTTCATAGCGCGACATTCTAAAGCAAAACCTTCACGGTATTTTGGATCGTAATAACGAGAAGCACCTCGCCATCCTAGCATCGGGTTTTCTTCATGCGGTTCAAACTGCTTACCACCCAAAAGATTGGAATATTCGTTACTTTTGAAGTCACTCAAACGGACAATTACAGGTTTGGGATAAAATGCTGCGGCTATAGTTCCAATTCCTCGCGCTAATTTATCTACGAAGAATTGAGTTTTATCATCGTAATTGCGAGTTAGTTCAAAAATTTTGGATTTCTCAAATTTGTCTTCTAACTGATGAAAGTTAATTAATGCTAATGGGTGCGCTTTGATATGGTTGGCAATGATAAATTCCATCCTTGCAAGTCCCACACCCGAGTTAGGTATAGCGCTTAAACCAAAAGCTTCTTCGGGATTGCCCACATTCATCATGATTTTCGTGGAGATATGGGGCAATTTTTCCAAATGTATTTCTTCTACTTCATAAGGTAATAAACCTCGGTAAACTTTACCAGTTTCCCCTTCAGCACAGGAAACAGTGATATCTTCCCCAGTTATTAAAGCTGTAGTGGCATTACCGCAACCAACTACCGCCGGAATTCCTAATTCTCTAGCAATAATAGCGCTGTGACAAGTACGACCGCCAGAATTAGTTACTATGGCAGCAGCTCTTTTCATAATCGGTTCCCAATCTGGGTCTGTACGATTTGTTATCAGTACATCCCCTTCTTCAAACAGATTGAGATTATTTACATCAAGAATCACTTTGGCTTTACCTTGTCCTATTGCCGCACCTACACTGCGTCCGGTAAGAAGAGGAATGGGGGAGGGGGGGAGAGGGGGAAGGGGGGATGAAGAAGCAGGGGAGGCAGAGGAAGCAGGGGAAGCAGGGGAAGCAGGGGAAGATGAGTTATTACCTTTAACAAAATGATAGGTACGCAGAACGTTATTTACCTTCTGTGACTGTACCGTTTCGGGACGAGCCTGGACAATAAATAATTCGTTGGTAATGCCGTCTTTTGCCCATTCGATATCCATTGGGGTATAGGTACCGCGCACTTGCGAGTAGTGTTCCTCGATTAAACAAGCCCAATTAGCTAACTGTAAAATCTCTTCGTCAGATAAAGCAAATAAATGGCGATCGCTAACGGGTACGGGAATATTTTTAGTTAATTTTGTCCCCCCCATTTCGTAAACCATCTTGATTTCTTTGCTTCCCAGACGTTTTTCTAAAATTGGACGATAGCCTTGTTTTAATGTCGGTTTAAATACCAGGTATTCATCGGGATTTACGGCACCCTGCACCACGTTTTCACCTAAACCGTATGCCGCTGTAATTAGGGCAGCATCTTTAAAACCAGTTTCGGTATCGATGGAAAACATCACACCAGAAGTTGATAAGTCAGAACGTACCATTTTTTGCACGCCAACAGAAAGGGCAACATCAAAATGGTCAAAGCCTTTGATTTGACGGTAAGAAATGGCTCTATCCGTAAAAATTGATGCAAAACACTTGTGACAAGATTGCAAAACACCGGGTAATCCGTGAACGTTGAGATAAGTTTCTTGTTGTCCAGCGAAGCTTGCATCGGGTAAATCTTCAGCGGTAGCACTGGAACGAACTGCGACATCGGTATCGGTACCGTACTCAGAACAAAGATTTTCGTAAGCTTGGGCTATTGCTTGTTGCAGTTCTTCGGGAAAAGAAGTTTGCAACATCAAAATTCTTGCTTTTCTACCTCGTTCTCGCAGGTTGCCAATATCCTCTACATCTAAATCCGCAAATATCTCTCTGAGTTTACTTTCCAATCCTGCCGAAGAGATAAAATGCCGATAAGCATCAGCAGTAGTAGCAAATCCGGTAGGAACCTTAACACCTTTAGATTGAAGTTGTTGAATCATTTCTCCTAAAGAGGCGTTTTTTCCGCCAACTTTAGATATATCGCTAATTCCAACTTTATCTAAAGGTAATACTAAAGCTTGTTCAACAGAACGAAGACGTTCCGATTTTTGATTAACCACTGTGTTTCGCATAGCTTGACTTCCTATAACTCAATTTGAGCAATACTAAAAGGAAACTTTTGAGTGTTTCCGTTCTTCTTCTCCCACACAAATATGTTTATAGTCAGATAATTTGAGGATTTTGTGAGGATACAGTTTCCATCTTGGAATTTCTTTTGAAACTGACCAGCGAATAGTTAGGAGTTAGGAATTAGTAGTGAGGAATTATTTATATGTCCCCTTATCGCCTCATCTCCCCATCTCCCTCACAAGTTCCTCAAATTATTTTCCTACTTTAAAAGTAGAGCCAAGAAAAAAGGCTCGCTAACCAAAATTGTTGTCGGGATTGCAGGGAGGAATATATGTCTGAAAGAAGCTGGCATCCACGCAAAGAGATAGACGCTCTACGCCATCACATGAATAATTTGTTTGATGAGGTTATGCATGGAAGTGCTAAAAAAGCTGCTAATAATACTTTGAGTTCTATTCCTAAAGTTGAAAATGCAACTTGGGAACCAGCGATTGAAATTAAAGAAACGGATTCCAATCTTATTCTTCAAGCTCAAGTACCCGGTATAGAACCTAAAGATTTGGATATTCATGTAACTAAAGATGCTGTATCTATTTCCGGCGAACATGAAGAACAGAAAGTTTACAACGAAAAGGGTATTTACCGTTCCGAATTTGAATACGGACACTTTCAACGCATAATACCCTTACCTATTTGCGTTGAATACAATCAGGTAAAAGCGGAAATTCATAATGGTCTTTTAACGTTGAGCTTACCCAAATCTCATACTGAAAAACATGATGTGGTCAAACTTGATTTGACTATGCAAGAAAGAGCGCGCTCCGCAATGGCTAAACAGCGTCAACAGCAAGAAAATTTAGAAGAAACTATGCATTCTCGGATTGAAAAGGAATTAGAAAATTCCCATGATGCTGAAATTTTAGAAGAAGCAAGATTAGGAATGAACGAGCAACGTCAGCAGGGCGAACATTTAGAAGAAACAATAGACATCTCCGGAAATGAAAAATACCTCTCTCCAAACCTCTCTCCTACCAGGAGAGAGGCTTAATTTCCCCCTTCCCGCTTTTGGGAAGGGGGGTAGGGGGTTAGGTTTTTATGTAA
>JBARZF010000100.1:0-1945 GCA_049649675.1 Rivularia sp. (in: cyanobacteria)
ATTTCTGAAGCAACTTCTGCTAAAGTCTCCGCAGCATTCTCACCACGTTCGGTGAAGGTGTAAACAGTTTCACCATTACGAAGCTGCTCTAAAGTCTCCAAATCCATGTAGCGTTCGTCACCACGTCCATCCGGGTGTCCGCCAGCAAGAACTAATTCGGGTTGAGTTTCATTAAGGATTTGGAAAAGAATATTATCGTCTTCAACGGGGATAGGATTCCCATCTGCATCTAGTTCAAATACTGGTTCACCTTCATGACTACCATCGCCGTGTTCTTCGTGAAGGGGTACACCGTTTTCATCCAAAACGACTTCAAAGTTTTCAACTGTTTCAGTTGCAGTTAGCTTGTTACGCTGACTGACGTGTCCGATCGCAGAAGCTGGAGTAGCATGGTTGAAAGGAACGGAACTAACTACACCAAAAGATTTACCTAGCTCCCTGGCTTTTTCACCAAGGGTTTGAATATCTTCTTCATAGATATCAACACCGATCGCACCAGAGTAACTTTTGACTCCAGAATATAGAGTAGTTGCAGTATTTGCAGAGTCGGGGAAAAGATTTTTAGGATAGTCCGGATCTTCATCTTTCAACCAAGGTAAATCGCGACCTTTGCTGGTGTCATAAGCATTAAGAAATCCACCGACTTGGACAATTTCCCCATCTTCGTTTTCTGCAAATAGAGGTCTTTCATCAAAGCCTGGGTCGAATTCTCCTAAAATGGGCGCAATACTACCTTCACGTAGTTCGGGAAAGAAACCGATTACTTGGGCAGGATCGAATTCCCCATTGCTATCCTCACCAGGCAGATTTTCTGATTCAAACCCTTCACGAACAACTGCGACACCAGTTTCACGATTAAGAGGATCGCCTTTTAGTGCAGAATTATCTTTATCTCCATCGATATAAGTTCCGCTAGTAGTTGCGATCGCATAATTATCTAATGTTTGGAAGCTTAAACCCGTACCCTTACCCTCTGTATAAAAATCGGTAAGAGTGGCACCAGTTTTACCTTGAGTAATTTGTTTTTGAATTGCCGCAGCACGAGCCATTTCCCAGCCCATACCGTCGCCAATCATTATAATGACGTTCTTAGCCATTGCAGTTAAATTCCTATGTATATTTTTTCTAGATTATTAGGTGGGAATACAGTTAATTAGCATCACCAATTTAAGGGTATGAATCTAAGTTTAAGATTGTGTTAATTAATTATAAATATTCGATTAAATAATGAAAATTAAAGGTGTATTTGACTTTTTTTTAGGAGTTTTAAATAAATGAATGAATTTGTGTTAATTAATCAATCGCTATATCATTAAGATGCATATATAGCAAGCTTTTGCAATCATAGATATATTGACAGTTGTACACATTTTCTGATATGAATAAAGGTTGAAAATTTAAAATTTTATCTCGATCTAAACGATATTAATTTGATCGTTAAAACTGATTATTTTGATTCAAATTAAAGCTAATAATAAGTTTTGTAATAGATATTTGATTATTTTCACGTTGAATGTTTCTAAATGTAGAGATGTAGCAGTGCAACCATTCCATAACTGAGCGGACATTACTACTATGTACCAAGACTCGGAGCGGTATTCCACACATTAAGATCCCCCCAACCCCCCTTTTCAAAAGGGGGGCTAAATGTAATTGATAACTACGAAAAATCAAGCAAATAAAATGCTGGTATCAACATCTAAACCAGTCACACCGTTAACCATTGCTAAAGTATTTCCACCAAAAGCAACTTCAGTATTACCATCCATTTCAGTCAGCGTTAAACTATCTGCATCAATTCCCAAACTAGCACTACCGAAAATACCAATTACGTCTGTACCAACTTCAAAATCAACAATGGTATTCGCAGCTTCCGGAATTTCTCCGCTAACAATCCAAAATTGATCTGCACCCGCACCACCAGACATAATATTATTGCCACCGG
>JBARZF010000101.1:0-4965 GCA_049649675.1 Rivularia sp. (in: cyanobacteria)
CTCGGGAACATCAGCGAGCAAGATGCTCGCACTACCTATTTTTAAACAATTGGGATGCTCTCATATTATCTCTGTATCTATCCCGTATGCATTTCAAAAAAATATTAACAATATTATTATCAATCAGCTTATTTATTCTTTCTTCCTTTGTATTTCCCAATTACGCATCAGCATCACCGATAAAAATTCTATATTTAGCTCAATTACAAAATTCGGTTAAATCTATGACTCCAGAAGCAGTATTAGAAAAATTATTTACCAGCGAAGATATTAAAGCAGAATGGTTTGCAGTTGAATTTTTAGCGCAAGTGGCTATAAATCAAATAAAAACCATAATTTTTGGTGTAAAAAATCAACTGGGAACCTATCAAGGTGTTGAAAAAGATGGTAACGATTATGTAGTTAATTTTAGTCAAGGCTCGGTACCAACCAAAATAGCTTTAAATAATCGAGGGCAGATAATAGGATTACTGTTGCAACCAGGCTTGAAATTTAGTAGTTTGTCAGAAGCGATCGCCGAATTTAAAAAACTACCCGGTAAAGTTAGTTTTCTAGTAAAAGAAGATTCCTCAATTATTGCCGATTTCAACGCTAAAACAACCTCTCCAGTAGGTTCAGCCTTTAAATTAGCAGTTCTCAAAACACTGAAACAGCAAATAGCCTCCGGACAAAAATCATGGTCTGATATAGTTATCTTAAAAACTGAAGATCAAAGTTTACCATCTGGAATTTTGCAAACTTGGCCAGATAATTCACCTTTAACGCTACAAACTCTCGCTAATTTAATGATATCTCTGAGCGATAATACAGCCACCGATATTTTAATTAAACAAGTTGGAAGAGAATCAATTGAATCAAACTCCTCTAAAAATAATATTCCTTTCCTAACTACCCGCGAATTGTTTAGTTTGAAAAGTTCTCAAAATCGTAAATTACTAGAGCGTTATCGTAAGAGCGATCTAAAACAGCGTCGCGAAATATTAGCAGAATTAGCCAATCAAACCCTTCCCGACGTAAACGAATTTATCGAAACTAATCCCAATGCATTGGATATAGAATGGTTTTATAATGCCGAAGAACTTTGCGAATTAATCTTATATGTTGCAGATTTACCTTTGATGAGCATTAATCCTGGAATTGCTAACCCAAAAGACTGGCAACGAGTAGCATATAAAGGTGGTTCCGAACCCGGTGTTCTTAACTTTACAACTTGGTTAAAAGGAAAAAACGGTAAACAATACTGTGTAGTTGCCACTTGGAATAACAGCGATGCACCAGTAGATGAAGGAAAATTCGCGGCATTGTACGGTGGGGTGATTTCTTTCTTAGCTGCCCAAATTTAGAGAGGGGGTAGATGGGGTAGATGGGGTAGAAATTTTATTGATAACTGATAACTGCTCACTGCTCACTGATAACTGCTCACTGCTCACTGCTCACTGCTCACTGCTAACTGACAAAACTTGTTCTCGCAAACTTAAAGGAGAATAGCCTAATTCAAAAGCTTTTGAACTATCGAGAGAAACATCACTAGCCCTTGGTGCTGCCATTTTGACATCTTTTTGTTGGCTAGCTGTAATTTTAGCATTGGGAATTTCAAATATTTCTACTAATAAACCACCAAAATCATAACGGCAAATTCTTTCTTTTCCACCTAAATGAATAATTCCTTGCACTTTCTCTAAAGCTAGCAACAATCCCTCAGCAGCCGTTTTTCCATTTACCGGAGTGCGAAATTCATCTATAAATAACTTTAAAACATTTCCTTCTCGAAGCGTTTTGATAAATGATTGTAAAAAACTGGTTGCTGTAGGAGTGGCATTACCAAACATTAAAGGCATTCGGCAAATAGCAGCTTGGGGATAACATTCCAACATCCCAACTTCTGCCATAACCTTATGCTCGCCGTAAATATTCACCGGATTTACGCTGTCAGTTTCCTGATAAAAACCCTTTACACCATCAAATACCAAATCCGTTGAAGTGAAAACGCATGGAATCGAATTATCAGCACATAATCCCGCGATATTCAAAGATGCCGTCACATTAATTGAGTGCGATTCTTCCTGATGAGTTTGACAATAATTAGGTTGAGATAATGCTGCGGTATGGATAACTGCTGATGGTTGAATTTGTTGAAATACCCTTTTAAGTTCCGCAAAATCGGTTAAATCAATTTTCATCAACTTAATTCCCGGAATTTTCAAATAATGAGAAAAATAGGTTCCATATACATCCCATTCCTTCAAAGCTAATTCACACAAATGCCATCCTAGAAACCCGCTTGCGCCGGTAATCAAAAGCTTTTTCATAATCAGTAAACAGTGAGCAGTGAACAGTTAGCAGTTAGCAGTGAGCAGTAATCAGTAACTACTCCTATCATAAAGAAAGATTACCGGCTTTGAGGGAGTAGGAAGAGAAGAAATTGTATCGGTAATCGCCAGGAGCGAGAAGGGAGTACTTACCAATTACCAGTTATAAGTTAACACCTGATGCAAAACTTTGTAAGAAGGCTTTGAAGCTAATTTACACTCACTTATATAATTGGGTTTATTTGTGCCGACTTACTTATTCACTGTTCACTGCTCACTGTTAACTGCTCACTGTTAACTGTTCATTGTTCAAATTCAATATCTTCGTAAATTTCCTCCATCGTAATTTCGACTTTAACCGATTGTAATTTCAAGATACTATCTTGAGTTAAAATTTCTAACAACCAGTTGTTTTGATAAACTTTACGATAAACCTCTATTTTTACTTCCGATTGATGAACTAAAATATACTCTTCTAAACTGGGTATTTGTCGATAATTAAATAATTTTTCATTTCGATCTATACGCTCTGTAATTGGTGAAATAACTTCAGCAATCAAACAAGGACGAGTTTTAAAATAAAGTTCTCTATCTTGAAAATCTTTTACAACCGATACTTCAGGATAATAAAAAGCATTCATCGATTTAATGCGTACTTTCATATCAGATGAAAAAACATGGCAATCAGTACCGTACAACTGGGTACGCAACCTTGCAAATAGATTTTCAGCAATAATTTTTAAATTATGAGAATCTCCCAACACAGGGTAAAGTTGTCCTGCAATATATTCGTAGCGAACTAGACTTTCTAAATCGTATTGCAGATATTCATCAATAGTTGAATCTACATATTTTGGTTGAGTATACATGGTTCTTAAAACTGCGGTATATTAACTTATCATACCGAGAAATAAAAATAATTTCATATCCTATTTATTCATAAATTTAAACAATCTTTTCCTTTTTTTTATACACAGTAAGAGGGGGAGATGGGGAGATGGGGAGATGGGGGGATGGGGGGATGGGGAGGCATAGGAGGCAGTGGAAGAAAAAATCAATTTAAAATTCTTACTCCCTCTGTTCCCTCGGCTTCCTCAGATGGCGATCGCTTGATCGGTATTTTTTTGCAAAGCATAGGTGCAGGCTTTGTTGTAATATGCTTGATGTTTGTCGGGAATAACATGGCGATCGCTTTGTCGTAAGATGCATTCTTCTTGCTCGTATCGCTGCAATTGGGTTAAGGCAATGCCTCTATTAATCCAAGGAGAGTACTTGTCGGGTTTGATGGCAATGGCTTTGTCGTAGGATTTTTCAGCTTCTTGGTAGAGACGCATCGCTGATAGAGCATTTCCCCGGTTGTACCATGCTTCATCTCTTTTTGGATCGATAGCGATCGCTAAGAAGTAGGAGCCTAAAGCTTGCCCGTATCGCTGCAAACTAGACGGGAGCATTCCCCCTATTAATCCAAGCTTCTGCGTTATCGGGTGCAGCCATTACCACTTTGTCATATATTGCGATCGCCTCTTGATAGCGATTCGCTTCTAAGAATTTATTTCCTCGCTCGAAAAAGTCTTCTGTCTGCTTAACAGAGCCTTGTGTAGGCAACCGAGCAACGTTGGTTTCTTGCACAACTTTTTTGTCACCCTGCCTCGTTGATTCTGCTAAATCGCTACAACCAAATATCAAGAATGCAGTTAAGCCAGAGGCAACAAAACGGCTACAAAATGCCATATCGCATCCATAGAAATCATAGAATTTATCCTAAGTCTTTTTCTTACCTTTAACAAGTATCGAGCAAAACTAATTGATTAATTAATTTGTTCTCTTTTATAGTAAAATATTTACCGATAAATGATGAAAGTTTTTTAAAGCAAAAGGAAGATTTATAATACATAAAGTACTACAAGACATACATTAGTCATCTATTTTTGACCATCAATTCCTTAAGGAAATTTGCTAAATTATTCTATTAATTGTTAACCTGTTATGAATTATGCAAAACTCTTTATTTAAGAGGGTTAAGGGATTTCAAACTTAATATTTTAACTACTTGTTTGGTTCGCCGATTTATGATTATATAACCTGCAAACAGCTTACCAATATCAATTAGATAGTTATCAAGGTTATATCAAAGTAACAATACACACATCTTGTTTAAGATTAATTAAAGTAGGTTAAAATCAGAATAAAAGTAACAAATTAGCTATTATTTATACATGATTAATTGAGATTGTAAAGCTGTAAATAAACAATGCTAGAATTTAACGCGGCTCTTTAAATAATTTTAAATTATTAGTTAGTAAACAGTAATACTTCTAAATATAAAATTATCAAAGTTGGAGCATTGAAAAATATTTGATATAAATGTTAAAAATAGTACCGTTACCTGTTGATGAGAAAACAGAAAGATAATTCCTGAATTCTCAAAACTTTTTCTGCATACACAACGCGCCATTTATTACTGCTGATGCCAAAATATAATCATGTCAATTGAATCTAACTCCCACTCATCAAACTCTCGGAGCCAGCAACCCGCATCCGAAGACAAATGGCAACCAGATGAATTCGACAATATAACAGATGCAGCCCAGTTACCCAACGGGCTTACTGCTCAACAAGTAAATTCAGCTATAGCTTCGGTGCAGTCGCAACAAAA
>JBARZF010000102.1:0-2344 GCA_049649675.1 Rivularia sp. (in: cyanobacteria)
TGTGGAGTCCTAGTTATTTTGCTATATCTGTTAGTGGCGCACCTATTGAAATTTTAAAAGAATATATAAGAAATCAAGAAAAGCCGTCCTGAAAGGACGGGGCTTGTATCCCATTAGTTTCGGTCAAATGAATCATAGTCAAGTGATTTCTTGGTTATTCTCAGAATTTCAAGAATAATATTTTTTTATGTTCCTTGAAAGTTGTTAGTTGATAGTTGGCAATTCTAACAACCAACTACCGCCCTACTAACTACCGCCCTACTAACTACTTATAACCGTTCAAGTAAGCTATAACCGTGGCTATCCGTACCGCAAGTACTATACAGTCCGTATTCGGTGGCTAATCGCTGCACCTGTTTCGTTTGGGTGATACTTGGTTTCCAGGGTTTGCGACTATTGTAAGCGTAGAAGCTTTCCACACCATCGATTCCTAATTCCGCAGCAGCAGGAACTAAGTCAAAATGGCTTTTTTTATAACGTGCTGGATGAGCTAGTACTGCAAATCCTCCAGCTTCTTGAATGGCAGCAATTACGTTTACAGCTTCGTACTCGGAACCTGTAACTGGTTCTCCCTGGATATAGGGTTGTATGCTGGGATGTTCTGGATCGAAAGCATAACCTAAAATGTGAACTTCTACGTTCAGAAGATTAGCATTGATTTCAACACCACTCCACAAATACGGTACATCAGCATCGGGATTATTCCATTTCCACTCTTCCAAGCATTTTTTAGCGGCTTGATAACCACCTGTATTGTGATGATCGGTAATTGCAAGTCCTTTTAAACCATTATTAATTGCTTGCTCTATCAATTCGGATGGCTCCATTGCACCATCAGAATGTACGGTGTGCATGTGAAAATTATAATTATTCGGGCAGCTTTGCGCGTCTAAGTTTTGGAATACTTCTTTTAAAAGCGTCTTAGAAGCACAAGTAAGGGCAAAATTTACAGTCATAACCTTTTCTTGTGTAAAATTATTTATTCTTAACACTCCGCCAAGCTACACCTGTAGTCCGGAAAACATTAATGTTTAATGCTTCGGATTTTGTTGGTATTAACTTTTTGTGCGTTAATAGCAAACTTTTTGAATATGTTAAGACTAACTTAGCAAATTTTAACGTTTATGGTCACGAGTATTTTGGATGATTTATCCGTATTTTAGTAATAAATTATTCTTATTGCTTAAGTAATTAGCCGCTCTTATCTTCAATTCTGAACAAGCAAAAATACCGTATACACGAATATACAGTGTGTTTTTTAATGAAAAATATATAATACAAAATTTTGCGAACAAAATTATTTAACCTTGGCTGCCTTACAACGCTTCGATGGCGCTCAACGTTATGAAATTCCCGCTAACTTTGATTTAGATGATTTTAAATCTGTAGCGATTTGGTGGGAAGAATTTAACGTTACCTTCGGTTTCGCTAGATTGCAAGGTCCTTAGTAGTTGACGGTTGTTAGTTAACAGTTAAAGGTATACGAACGAGTAAGTAATGCCCGTCAAGACTTTCTACATAAATTATCAAGGAAAATTGTTGATAATAATCAGGTTGTAGTAGTTGAAAATCTAAACGTCAAGGGTATGGTTTGTAACCACAAACTAGCGAAAGCAATATCTGATACTGCCTGGGGAACCTTTGTAAACTTCCTTAAGTACAAACTTGATTGGGATGGTAAAGTGTTGGTTGAAATAAACCGTTGGTTCCCATCCTCAAAACTCTGCTCTAACTGCCATTCTCAAATATCTGAGCTACCCTTAGATGTTAGGTCTTGGAAATGTCCTAGCTGCCATACTCACCATGATAGAGATGGCAACGCCTCGATCAACATCCTTAGCAGAAGGTATCAGAATTCTATACTCCTCTGGAACGGGGGAGTCTGCCGACGGAGGCAATGTAAGACCAATTGGCGGACGCAAGTCTAAAATGCGGCTGTTGCCTGTGATGTCGGAAGCCAACACTGCACCCTAAGGTCAGTGTTGGTAGTTCACGATTTATCTTTATTCTCTTATCGCTCGCTTAACCATACAGCCATCTCCCTATTACCCCGATAAGTTCCGCTGCACTAATTGAGTAATCAAAGTAATAACTCTATTTTCATCAATCGGCTTCGCAACGTGGTGTTGGAAACCAGCAGATATAGCTAGCTGACCGAAAAAATGGGATTCAAGCCCCGTCCTTATAGGGCGGCTTTTTATTCGATTTCAATTTTCTGATCAGTTCTCTCAATATGTCAGATTTAGTTCTCCCGGTTTCTTGGCAGTAAGTTTCAATCATTCCAAACTCTTCGTCAGTTAGTCGAAAAAATATATTCTTTTTCATGGCTTTTGTATATCTATAT
>JBARZF010000103.1:0-4810 GCA_049649675.1 Rivularia sp. (in: cyanobacteria)
TGGTTTAATTTTTACACTATGCACTTTAAATCATTGGATAGCACCGGCACAAGCTGAAGGTTCAAAAGAATTAGTTGCAGAAATGGGAGACAGACCTTATATAGAATGGTCGAATAGATTCACTGCAAATATCTCACGTAAAACTCTGCTGAAAGTAGTTGTTAACAATGGAGAAACTGTTAATTTAGGTTCAAGCGTTCATAACAGTTTTGATAGCAAAGACATTGTTTTTCGTACTCCCTTTGGTGTAGAAAAGATTTGCGACGTTAAGACATCTGGTGAAGGTTTTATAGATACTTTAGCAAAAGAAGCAGCCGGACCTTTACCTAATTCCGGTGGTTACACTCCCTGTCAATTTACAGCAGATAGCACGGGAATATACGAAGTAGAATTTCATTCTCCCAATCCAGATGGTGGAGATCCCCCAGCAAAAAGGACGAATGAAGCTTTCCCCACTGATAACACCCAAGAAATGACCGTATCAGCTTGGGATATTACAGTTAGAGATATAGATGGTAATACCGAAAACGGTCGGGTATTTACTAACTACTTAGCAATGAATTTGGGAAATCTACCACAAGCTCTTAATTCTACTTTTTTCATCCAGACAAAAGATGGCTTTTTATATAAAACTGAGATGAATGAATTAGATGCCTTTGGTTTTCTCTTCTTCGGAAATAGTCGGGGATTCATCGATCAAACAGATAACAGTACTCTGTATCATTCTGCTAATGCAGGTCAGAATAACTTCAGCCTCGACCCTTTTCAAGGAAACGTGCAAGTACAACGTCCAGATGTTGAAGATACTAGTACAGATATTACTCACTTAGTATTTTTCAATCCTCCGGATACAGATACTTTAAATCAACTAAACATTCCACTTGCACCAGCGATGCCTGCAAAGCCAACTAATTTTAAATTTACTGGTGGTAATGGTGGAAGTGGCAATCAAACCTTTGTTGGTGCTGGAGGAAATTTCAGCTTTGGTTCTACAAGTGCCGGTAGCTATGAAATTATTATTGATAGTGACGAAGATAATATATTTGACCCAAGTAAAGACAGAGTTTTACAAAATGTAGTTTCTGTTGGTAGTAACGTAGTCCGTTGGGATGGGAAAGATGCCCAAGGCAACAACTTGTTCCCTCGCACCAACAACGACCCCTATAATGCCAGAATTCGATTGAGAACTGGAGAATATCACTTCCCCATGTTGGATGCTGAGAACAATCCCAATGGGTTTGTAATTGAAATGCTTAATCCACCAGCTGCATTTCCAGTTGGATTTAACAGATTTACGATATATTACAACGACGACAACTATACAACTAAAGATGGTACAGATGTAGAGTTGAATGGTAGTGGTGCGAGCAATCCTCGTAATGCTGCTACTGGAATTGATAGTTCTGTTGGAGAACACGAATTTAGTAATGACTATGGTGACTTCAAAGGAATCGATACTTGGTCTTATTTTCCTAGTGAAGCAGTATCTACCAATCTGATTGTCACCGATGATAAATCAGCAAATGTACGCGGCACAAAATCGGTACGATTCCTTGAAGACAAAGATAAAAGCGGTACCGTAACTGTAGGAGATACAGTTGAATACACTATTACCTACTCGAATAAAGCTCCCGATGCTAAAACAGACGCAACAAATTTTGTGATTGAAGACACATTACCATCACAATTAACTTACGCTAATGCTGAAATTATTTCCAAAACAAATGGCAACAATATTCAGCTAAATTCTTCCTATAACGGTTCTGGTGCGTTGACAAATTCTGGTAATTTGCGAATTGATGATGAGATTGCTATCAAGATTACTGCCACAATTAATAACGATAATGATGGAAACTTAATTAGCAACCAAGCGAATTCTACTTTTAATACACCCGATAATTCCGCAACTACTGGAACTGCTTTAACCGATGCGGACTCTGCGGGAGTCACCCAAGATAACCCACCAACTCAGGGTAATGCTTTCAAACAAATTGATGATGATAGTCAAAATACAGGAAATGACCCTTCAAACACCGCAGACGACGAACCAACTATTATTACAGTGGAAAAAACTGTAGTCAGCGGTTCTCCAAAGATACTTTTAGTTAAGAGAATTACAGCAATTAACGGGGTTGATTTTAATCAATTTATTGACGATCCAAATAGTACCGAAGATAATAATCCCAATTGGCCAGATAGCGACCCTTCGAGTACAAACCAGAATAATTTTTTACGTGGAATTATTAGCGGTGCTTTGGTTCTTCCCGGTGATGAATTGGAATATACAATCTACTTTCTTTCAATGGGTGAAACAGATGCCAGTAAATTAAAAATCTGTGACTTAATACCAACTTATACAACTTTTATTCCTACAGCTTTTAACGGGTTAACACCTACAGATGGCGGTTTAAGTACAGCGAATTTAGGTATCGCACTTGCTTTTGATAATACCAACTTGCCTAATAGTCCCACCGCTTATATTACTAACGTTGCTGACAGCGATAGAGGAGAATTATTTCCTCCAGGTAAAATACCATCTATGGATTGTTCCAGAAGTAATAATGGTATTAATAATAATGGTGCTGTTGTTGTTAATGTCGCGGATATTGTACCTAATGCAACTGCCGATGGTAAACCAGCTAATTCTTATGGTTTTATTCGGTTTAAAGTAAAGGTTAATTGATTTTTAGAGAGGCAATATCTCCGGTATGATCCGCTAGTGGTTGAGCAGTAGCAGTGTTTTTCATCGATTTTAACGGGTTCGTTTTTCCGGTACACTTTGGGAGACGTTATGTATAACGTCTCTACATTATTTATTTATAATTTTTCAATTTCTTCAACGGTTAACCCCGTGGTTTCAACAATCAAGTTAATTTCAATACCTCTGGCTTTCATTGCTTTCGCGATTTCGGTTTTTGCTTCTTTCCTTCCCCGCAACTCTCCCGTTACTTCCGCACTTTCGATAATACTAATTTCATATCTTCTATCTTCAAGATATTTTTGATATGCAGTTCTTTCCGCTGGCGATAAATTTTCAATCTTTAAATTATCTTTTGCTTGAGCCAATCCTCTGGCTTGAAATTCGTCTTTGATTTCACTATTTTTCAAGAAATATATCCACTCATCTAAACTATCTTTCGCTACGTCGTTAAAATTATTAACCTTTAAAATATAGTATTCTGGAAATATTTCATAAACTTCTTCAATTTTGAATACCTCTTTTTGCAATTCTGAAGGTTCTAATTTATCATTAATGTGAATTCCAGAAAAATCTACTTTTCCCTGATAAATATAATCCCTTCCTTGTCCGAGAGAAAAATAAACAATATTAATCGAATAAACTTTTTTAACTTTACCGTAAGCTTCTCCTTTACCAAGATATTCGCTAATTAATGCCGAAACTCCATACAGCATCCGATGAAAATAATCATTTTCTGCGCTGTTTTGAACTTCAATTAATAAGAATTCATCTTTAGTATTTTTAGCTAAAATATCAACTCTGTTAAGCTTGCTTTCTTCAGTTATTCGATTGCTTTCGCTTTCTAAAATAGAGTCAATAAAGATATCTTCTTTTAATAATTCGCTGAGAAAACCTTCTAGAACTACGTAATTAGCTTTATCGCGCAATAGTTTTTTGATTGCCCAGTCGAAGCGAATATGTGTTCCTGTCATGATTATTTTTGCGATTTAAAGCAGAATGTTATTTTAAATTTTATTGTAGAAGAAATCAGACGGGCAGGGATGCCCGTACCACAAGAAAGATTTTTCAATATCAATTATCCACCACTGACGGGAGGAATTAATACAACTTCATCTCCATCATTTAAAGGAGTATCTGGTTCTACAAAATCTAAATTTACGCCAAACCTGGTTACATCTCGCCACTGTTCGAGTTCGGGATGTTCTGCGATTAAATATTCTCTTACTTGGGATACTGGCGTATTTTCGGGAAATTCTAATGTTAACTCTGGTTCCTCGTATGCTTCTTGATAAGCCGCAAATAGTTTAACGGTAATTTTTATTGAATTGGGCATGGGGAATTGGGGATAGGGCATTGGGCATGGGGCATTGTCTCCCTAATTATTATTATTATCGAAAAGAGTAAGGGCAGTAGTTTAGTATTTCATTCTTAAGATAGTGTGTTATCTCAAAAGCATCTTCTAAGCTGATAAGCGAGCGTCACATAGCAAAAAGACAACAATATGAGCGAAGATACAGCAAAAAATCAAGCTGAAAAAAACAACCCCAAAGAAGAAGCACCAGAATTAAGTCCGGAAATGCTCGACAAAATTAAGCATCCCCCATCAATTAACAACACACTCCAGAACCAATCCCCCGAAGAGCTAAAAGGCAACCCCGCAGTATCACCCGAAATGCTCGACGACAGGTAGACAGGTAGACAGTTAGCAGTGAGCAGTTATCAGTTAGGAGTTAGGAGTAGTGAGTAGTAAGTTGCAAGTAGTGAGCCTATAGCCGAGGAGGTCAAAGGTTAAAGGTTAAAGGTTAAAGGTATTTAATTTCCTCGCAACAAATAGAACTGACACATTTTAATCAAATCCTCAAATCCTTGTAAGGTAAGGGTTTTATAATGTGTTAGTTAGGAGTAGCGAGTATTACAAATGTAGTGGGAGCGTCTCGCTCCCTAGAAAAAACTTAACTCCCTATCTCACTATCCCCCCCCAATCTCCCCCATCTCCCCATCTCCGCCTCTCCCCATCCCCCCATCTCCCCCATCTCCCCATCTCCCTCTCCCCCATCTCCCCCATCTACCCACACATTCCATGTTCCCCATCATCTACTCAGACGAATT
>JBARZF010000104.1:0-11070 GCA_049649675.1 Rivularia sp. (in: cyanobacteria)
CTTTTCCGGGTCCCCCTAGCATATATTATGGTGATGAAGTTGGTTTACCAGGTAAACTCGATCCAGATTCGCGACGTGGTTTTCCTTTAGAAGCCGATTGGGATAAAGAAATTCTTAAAACTCACCGCGAATTGATTGCCTTACGTCATTCTTACCCCTGCTTGCGTACTGGTGATTACAAAGTATTGTTTGCCGAGGGAGAAGTATATGTATTTGCTCGCACTTTAGAGAAAGAAGAGTTGATTGTGGCGGTTAACGTTGGTACTTCCTCAGCAAAAGCGGATGTAGATATAAGTCATTTGCGATCGCAACCAAACAAGATTTTATACGCTAGCGACAAAGTGGAATTAAATCATCAAGGAGATTCAAAATTATTGTTAAATATTCCTCCCCGCACGGGATGCGTTATCAGTTAACAGTGAACAGTGAACAGTGAACAGTGAACAATTATCAATTCTCAATTATCAATTAGTAATCCAGTGAAAGACATATTCCTTATGTACGAGTTAGGAATTTTAAATTCAAAACTGAAAACTGCTCACTGAAAACTGCTCACTGATAACTGCTCACTGATAACTGTTAACTGTTAACTGCTCACTGATTGGGTATCCATACGGTGAAAGTTGAACCCGTACCAACTGTGGATTCTACATCAATTCTGCCTCGATGCATCTGCACAAGTTGTTTGGTTAAAGCTAAACCTAAGCCGGTACCTTCGTAACTTCTGCGATAGGGAGTATCAAGTTGATGAAATTTTTCAAATAGCATAGATAATTGTTCTTCGGGAATGCCAATTCCAGTATCTTCTACTTGGAAAACGGCATTTTCGTCTTCTATCCAAACCCGCAAAGTGACGCTACCACCTTCAGGGGTAAATTTAATTGCGTTAGTTAATAAATTTAATAAAATTTGACTGACTCGTCTTAAATCGGCGGTAAATTTATCTTTTTGGGAATGGAAAAGCAAGTCAAGTTTCAGGTTTATTTGTCCTTTTGTTGCTTTTTCTGCTAAATGATTATTTATAGTGTTTTTTACTGTATTAGTTAAAGAAAATTCGGTAATATTTAAGACTGTTTTACCTGCTTCTATCTGAGATAATTCTAAAATATCGCTAATCATTTCTAACAAACGTTCGCCGCTATCATGAATAGTTTGTAAATAACTTCGCTGTCGTTGAGTTAATTCACCAAATGACCAACGTAGTAATGTAGAAGACATTCCAATTACATAAGTCAGCGGCGTTAATAATTCATGACTAATAGTCGCGAGAAATTCGTTTCTCAGCCGGTTTGCTGCTTCTGCGGCTACCAAAGCATCGTGTAGCTCAATAGTTCTGTCTTCAACTCTTTGTTCTAAAGTTAATTTCTCCGACTCTAAAGACTGCATTAACTCAGATTGATGAATGGCGATCGCCAATTGTTCGGCAACTGAAGTAAGCAAGATTTGTTCGTTTTGCGTCCAGTTGCGGGTGGCATCGCATTGATGAGCAATTAATAAGCCCCAAAGTTTATTCTCAAAGACAATCGGTGCGGCAAATTTTGCTTTAACTCTTGCTTTTTTTAAATATTTTAATAAACACTCTTCAAGAGCATAAGTTTTTTCTACATCACTGACAGATAAAGTAAAACCTTGACGAAACTTATCCCAACATTTAGTTGAAGGCATCAAACATCTTTCTTCTGAGTAATTTAATACCGAAGAAATAGTATCGTTTGCTAAAACTTCATGAACTACGCAACCAGCGTAAGGTGGTGGTTTTTGTAAATTGTGGTGCTGGGAATAATCAGAGTGAGAATTGAGATTGAGTTCGTCAAATTTATAAACTACTAACCGATCTAATTGAAGAAACTCTTTAACTTGATTCATTGCAGTTGCCACTATTACTGATAAATCTAAGCTTTTACGAGTTTGCGTAATTACCTCATTTAACAGTCTTTCTTGAGCAATCTGTTTTTCTAGCGCATTTTCAACGTGTTCGCACGAAAATATTTGGCTAGTAGAATTTGATACGTCTGGTTGTTTTTGCTGTGTGGTTAAGTGTTTTAACAAGAGTACTGTAAATTGACTTTGCAGTGTAGCATCATTAAGAGTGGGAATTTGACAATATTGTTCGAGTCTTTGATAAGTATAAGAATCGTTTTCAAACAAATCTCTTAATGTTTCAATAAACTGAATGATCTCTCTTGGTTGAAACGTCAGAAAAGCATTAACTGAAGAATCACCATCACTTGTACTAATGGCGGGTGTTTGTGGTAAACCTACTAATAAACCGCTAAATCCAGAGGAAACTACAACTGTAAACTGTTGCATCTGCCACTCTCCTGGAACGGGGATGCGTGCCAAAACAGCTTCTGTCAATATAACTGCTGCATTTCCTACTGGAGAAATCATCTGCTGTAATAATTCCTCTAGCTGTTCAAATGCATTGATAGTTAAGGTTTGACAAAAACTTAGATCGAAAGAACTAAGCATTTTCAAAAAAGTAGAAGTGAGAGGAGTGGAAAGCCGCGCACAAATTTTTTTTAATTATGTTCTAATAAACAGTTTAAGACGGTAATACAGGATTATGCATCGGACAGCAGCCAGTAAGACAGAATTTAATTTACAGTCAGAAGACTTAATATTTCTAGAACAAACGACTGCAAAGTTTGTATTTTTAACTTCAGCTGATACAGATATTCAGACTATAGCAGCAGCAGTTTCAAAATTACCGAGCAGATTTGATGAGATTAGAGTTGCTAACTTATTAAATTTACAGCATCAAATAAGTATTGATAGTTATGCAGAGCAAATTTTGGAATATGCCCAAGTTATTATCTTGCGCTTATTAGGAGGAGTTTCTTACTGGGCTTATGGTTTAGAAGTGGTAGAAGAAATTGTCCAACGTAAAGGTATCAGTTTAATTGTAATCCCAGGAGACGATGCTCTAGACCTAAACTTAATATCTCATTCCACTTTACCTCTGGCTAAAGTTAATCAAATATCGCGCTATTTCAGCCAAGGTGGGGTTGAGAATTTTGTTAACGCTTTTAAGTTTATTGCCGACAATTGTCTGTCAACATCATTTAATCCTTTGCCCCCGCAGGAAGTACCGTTTTTTGGTTTGTATGATTGGGGCATTGGGCATCGGGCATCGGGCATTGGGCATGGGAAAGAGGGGATAGAATCTTCTTCTAACTTGTCCCCTTGTCCCCCCATCCCCTTGTCTCCCCATCCCCTTTCTGAATTACCAAAAGTCGCTATCCTCTTCTACCGCGCTCATTATTTAGCGGGAAATACTTTAGTTATTGATGCTTTGTGTGCAGCTTTAGGTAAACGAAATATAAATCCCGTTCCAGTTTTTGTTTCTTCGTTGCGCGAAATAGATGTTCAAAACGAATTGACAGAATTTTTACGAAAGCAGGATGGAGAAGCTGTTTCCTTTATACTCAACACTACCAGTTTTTCTTTAGCGCGATTAGAAACAGAAAGACCATCTGTAGAATTGTGGGAAAATTTAGATGTTCCAGTTTTGCAAGTCATCCTCAGCAGCAGTTCAATCGAACAATGGGAATCTTCTTCTCAAGGATTATCACCCCGCGATATTGCCATGAATGTGGCGCTACCAGAAGTTGATGGACGGATTATTAGTCGTGCTGTCTCTTTCAAAACGGTAGAAAATAAAAATTCAGCTTTACAAACAGACGTTGTAGTTTATAAACCAGTCGCTTCGCGGATTGAATTTGTTGCGGATTTAGCGGCAAATTGGGTCAAACTGCGCGATAAATCTCCCCATAAACGTCGTATAGCTTTGATTTTGGCAAACTATCCCACTCGCGACGGACGTTTAGCAAATGGAGTTGGATTGGATACACCCCAAAGCTGTATTGAAATTTTGCAAGCTTTGCAAAACGCCGGTTATCAAGTAGACAATTTACCCGAAAACGGAAATGAATTAATAGAATTACTTACCGCAGGAGTTACAAATGATCCAGAAGCCAGGGATTTAAGAAAAATTCGCCAAAGTATTTCGAGAGAAGAATATCAAGAATATTTTGCCTCTCTACCGGAAGTTGTTCGGGAAGCTATTTCTCAGAGATGGGGAGATGGTGAGATGGGGAGATGGGGAGATAGGGAGATGGGGAGACAAGGAGATGATTCCCAATTCCCAATCCCCAATGCCCAATCCCCAATTCCCAATCCCCAATTCCCAATATCAGGCATCCAACTCGGTAACGTCTTCATCGGAATTCAGCCAGCGCGGGGCTACGATATCGATCCCAGCTTGAATTATCACGCGCCGGATTTGGAACCAACTCACGCTTATTTAGCTTTCTATCACTGGGTAAGAAAATCCTTTGGTGCTGATGCTGTAATTCATGTGGGAAAACATGGAAATTTGGAATGGCTGCCGGGTAAAAGTATCGCTTTGTCGGAAAATTGCTATCCTGAAGTTGCTTTTGGAACGCTTCCACACCTTTACCCTTTTATTGTCAATGATCCTGGGGAAGGTTCTCAAGCAAAACGCCGCGCTCAAGCTGTAATAGTAGATCATCTTACTCCCCCTTTGACTCGTGCAGAACTTTACGGCTCCCTGCAAAAGCTCGAAAACTTAGTAGATGAATATTATGAAGCCGAAAACTTAGATCCCAAACGTTTACCAATTATTAACGAACGAATTACCGAGTTAGTTCTTCAAGAAAATTTACATTTAGACTTGGAAATTAATGGCGAACAATTAGTAAATCAAAAACAAGATCAAAATCAAGCTTTAGATTATTTAGATGGCTACCTATGCGAATTAAAAGAGCGATCAATTCGCGATGGTTTGCATATATTTGGCAAATGTCCAGATGGAAGACAACTAAGGGATTTAATTGTGGCGATCGCCCGTCATCCAAATCGTCATCATTCGGGATTAACTCGCGCAATTGCTCAAGATTTAGGTTGGGATTTCGATCCTTTAATAGATAATCCAATTAAAGCTTTTGAAAATCAAAGCAGCGTGCCTTGTCGCAATGTGGGTGATGCAATCGAACTTGTGGAAGAATATGCGAATTGTGTTGTTGAAGAGTTAATTGAAGGCTTTTCATCAAATTTGGGAAACCTCTCTCCAAACCTCTCTCCTACAAGGAGAGAGGCTTTAACTTCTCCCCCTTCCCTCGTAGGGAAGGGGGCTGGGGGGTTAGGTTTTTCACTTAAGGCTCAAACTCAATTAGTTCTAAATTGGATTGCCGATTCTCTTCTTCCTTCTTTGATACAAACTGATTTAGAAATTAAAAATTTATTAAGAGGTCTTGACGGCAGGTACGTTAGAAGCGGTCCTTCTGGGGCACCTACACGGGGTCGTCCGGAGGTTCTACCAACAGGTAATAATTTTTACTCGGTTGATATTCGTGCCATACCTACAGAATCGGCTTGGGATGTTGGTAGAAAGGCAGCAGAAACTCTTGTGGAAACTTACACTCAGGAGCATGGCGAGTATCCTAAAACGCTTGCTTTATCGGTGTGGGGAACTTCCACAATGCGAACGGGAGGCGATGATATTGCTCAAGCTTTGGCTTTAATTGGAGTGCAGCCTGTATGGGATGGTGCTTCTCGAAGAGTGGTAGATTTTGACGTTTTACCGATATCAGTTTTACAGCGTCCCCGCGTAGATGTGACCTTGAGAATATCTGGTTTCTTTCGAGATGCTTTCCCCAACTTAATAGAACTCTTCGATCAAGCTGTTAGTGCAGTAGCAGCATTAAATGAATCTCCAGAGTACAATCCCCTAGCAGCACAAGTAACATCTGAAACAGAACAATGGATTAAACAAGGATTAAATAAAGATGCAGCAGAAGCGCGATCGCGGTATCGTATTTTTGGTAGTAAGGGAGGAGCTTATGGTGCTGGTTTGCAAGGATTGATTGAATCTCAAAATTGGAATACTCACGAAGATTTGGCCCGTGCGTACATGAACTGGAGTTGCTATGCTTACACGGGTAAAGGTTTATGCAAAGCTGCACCAGAAGCTTTCGAGCAACGTTTAGTTAAAATGCAAATAGTGCTGCACAATCAAGATAATCGCGAACACGATCTGCTCGATTCCGACGATTATTATCAGTTTCAGGGTGGTTTGACAGCAGCAGTGCGTTCTTTAACGGGGAAAAATCCCCAAACATATTTTGGCGATAATTCTATTCCTGCTAATCCGCGAGTCCGCAAGCTTCAACAAGAAATAGCCAGGGTGTATCGTTCGCGAGTTGTCAATCCCAAATGGATTGAAGGAGTGATGCGTCATGCTTATAAAGGTGCATTTGAAATCTCCGCGACGGTAGATTATTTATTTGCTTATGACGCTACTGCAAACTGTGTTGAAAATCATATGTATCAGGGAATTTGTGAATCTTATCTTTTCGACACAAACGTCTGTGAATTCATCGAGGAGAACAATCCCCACGCTTTACGTGATATTGCTGAAAGATTATTAGAAGCATACCAGCGCGGTTTGTGGCAGGATGTAAATATATCAACATTAGATAATTTACGAAACCTGGTTCACCAAGCAGAAGCAGCAATCGAATCAAAATCGGTGGTGTAATAAAAAAATATGGACAATCTTGCGTATTTGCACTTAGCGGTCGTCTATGAAGATCCCTCAGCCAGTAACTTGTACCTTAATTCCTGGTTGAAAACCGCACAAACTCCAGATTTGAAACGTTTTTCGAGTAAGGCTTGGAGGTATATGTTACCTCTAGTCTTAACTATCTCTATTCTTAGTATTGCCAGTAGCGCTTTAGCACTGCAAAAAGGGGATAGAGGTCCGTCTGTCAAAAATTTACAACAAGATTTGCAAAGGGCTGGTTTTTATCAAGCTCCTGTGACTCAGGTATATGACATTAAAACGGAAGATGCTGTCAGGCGCTTTCAAAAAGCTGCTAGCGTCAGCATTGACGGTATTGCTGGACCTGCTACATTACAAAAATTAGAAGGTTGGCGTGCGGCTGTAACGGTAAATACTAATCGAGCAGGCGCGACTAAAAAGCCTGTCGTTAAAACGAGCCAAAATAACCAACAAAAACCTTCAGTAAGGGTGGCTGCTAATACCACTAAGCGCCGCAATCCCAATTTGCTAGGTAAAGGCGATGAAGGTGAAGCTGTCAAAGCTTTGCAAGAAAGATTACGAGTAGCAGGATTTTATTACGGTAATTCCACGGGTATTTATGGCCCAATTACCGAAGATGCCGTGAAACGCTTCCAAAGAGCTTATGGTTTGGATGTTGACGGTGTTGTAGGAGCGCAAACACTAACGAAGTTACCGCCTATGGGTGTTGGCTTTGGTGAAGAAGCTCCTAAAAGCATGACAATAGCCGCTAGAAGACGAAATAAAGAATTTCTTGGCTTAGGCGATCGCGGCGAACCTGTAAGAATTTTGCAAGCCCAGTTAATCAAAGCAGGATACTTAAAGGGACAACCAAATGCTTATTTTGGTCCTTATACTGCTGATGCGGTGAAGCGATTCCAAGATGCTAATTATTTGGCAGCTAGCGGTATTGCCGGACCTACTACTCGCGGCAAATTGTATCGAAATGTTAATGATGCTGAAAAGGCTGAGTTCAACGTTCTTGAAATACAAAGACGCTTACAAGCAAGGGGTTTCTACAAAGGTTCTCTAAACGGAGAAATGAGTAAAGATACCAAGAAAGCCATTAAGCAAGCTCAGGAATTTTACGGCATTAGTCTAAAGGATGTGAGAAACGGACGATTTTAGCATCCGTTTCGCGTTGTAAAGCGCGTCTATAAGCTGCGAGCAGTTATCTCTCCTTAAAGAGAAAGTAAAAGACTGCTCGCTTTTTTTGCGGGAAACACATCCTACTGAATGGTTACACAATCGTAAAATACTCCCTAGTGTTATAAAGGCATTAACGCCCGCTGGCACTTGGGACATACTCCGTGAATAGTCAACTGGCAATCAAGCAGATGATAGCCATCCTTTTGAGAAGTTTTTAACCCAATTTTTAATATTGAGTCATTCTTGAACTCGGTAGTCGTGTTACACCTTACACAAATTAAGTGATGGTGATGGTGAGGGTAAGGCTGGTTCAGTTCATAATGCTTATGACCTTCGCCCAGTTCCAATTCCCGCAAGATTCCCATACGTGCCATCAATTTGAGAGTCCGATAAATGGTTGAAAGACTAATTCCTTCATTATCGACTTGTAATCTTTGATAAAGATCCTCGGCACTCAGATGCTCCCCTTGAGGAAGCTCCTGAAAAATGTGTAGAATTACTTCTCTCTGAGGTGTTAAACGCCAACCTCGTTCGTTGAGTTCTGCCTTAAGTGAAGCAGTGCTGTAAATAGTCATACTAATTTTTCTCAACAAACCCTATCAATTGCGAATATAGCAAATAATTCCACCTGTTTGCAATAGTTCTTGTTTGTTGAGAATTATTATTAACTGTCTGAGATAGAATACTCTTTCATATCAAAGACAAAATCAAAATTTGATTCTCGTTAATCTAGGCGTTAAAAGGGCAAGAGGTGGCAAGCTTTAAATTTGCACAATTAGAAAAAGTTTGCCATAAATGATTTAGAGGAAAAACTGAGAATTTATTCGATAGAAGGATTAATATGATTTTAGATTTTATTCATGTCTAATCAGCCCTAGCATCAATGCATGGGGTCAATCTAAAATCTAAAATCTGAAATTAATTAAGTCTGGGTATGGGAACAATTACCCGCTTGTAGAGAGAAGTGCTGGCGCGGAAGATTACGATTTCTAACGGGGAAACCACAAGTTCTAGGATTAGGGAACAAAGAGGACGAATGGCTTCCCAAAACCGCGCTTGTTCACTTTAAAAACTAAACTTTTAGCTGAGGGATTCTAGATAATCGCGAATCAAGTTACGTCGCTTGGGCTGACGTAGCTTTTGTAAAGCCTTGGATTCGATTTGTCTAACACGTTCCCGTGATAAATCTAAAGCGCGTCCAATTTCTGCTAAAGAATAAGGATGGCCGTCAGCCAAACCAAAACGCATCAAAATAACATCGCGTTCGCGGGTAGTTAAATCGGCCAAAAGATTTTGCAAGTCTCTTTGTAGAGATTCCCGCATCAACATTTCTTCTGGTGTTACACCATCGGTTTCGAGTAATTCACCTAATTCGGTATCTTTATCTTTACCGACTTTTGTTTCAAGAGAAACAGAACGAGGAACTCTTAGTAAAACTTCTCTTACTTGAGCGGCAGTCATTTCCAACTCAACAGCCAAGTCTTCCAAAGTCGGAGTGCGACCTTTTTCTTGAGCAATTTTACGTTGAGCCTTCTTGATTTTGTTTAACTTTTCGGTGATGTGGACTGGTAGGCGAATAGTACGCGACGAAGTGGCGATCGCTCTAGTAATACCTTGACGAATCCACCAGTAAGCATAGGTACTAAAGCGATAACCCTTGGTTGGATCGAACTTTTCTACCGCTCTTTCCAAACCTAAAGTACCTTCTTGGACTAAATCCAATAATTCCAAACCACGATTTTGATATTTCTTAGCAACAGAAACGACAAGACGAAGATTCGCCTTAATCATGTGTTCCTTCGCTTGCAATCCTTGGGTTTGAACTTGCTCTAATTCCTTGACGGTCAAATTAGCAGTTTCAGCCCAACGACGCTTACCTTGGGATAAAGCGCCTTTTAGCTCGAACTCTTCAATACCAGCAGTCGAAGCCCATCTTTTCATCGAGGGGCGATGTCCTAACTCGGATGTCAAACGTTCTTGAGCTTCAACAATTCTCAAATAATGAGCAAGTAATTCATCACCTTGAGTTGCAGCTTCGGATAAAAGTATCCGTAACTTCAAATAACGCTGGACTTTTTGAGCTTCTGAAACCTCTTCATCTCGGCCTAATAACCGAACTCTACCAATTTCCTGAAGATATAAACGAACCAAATCCGTGCTGCGGGTTTTTGTACTAGCACTCGCTCTTTCTGTTTCGGCAGAACTTATCTCCAGTTGCTCCAAATCCTCATCTGCTGGAGCGTCCGCATCATCAGCGGTTATTTCCGGCTCCAAATCTTGACGGGATTTTCGAGTATCGTAAGCGGCATCGGCATCTGCATAAAAAGAAGTTGCTGGCATAAGAATATTCTCAACGGCTCCAGGTAACAATTATTAGCCTTTTAGCTAATCAACTGTTGCTATAGTTCCCACTTAATAGCGAGAACTAACATTAATTTAGAAATTAATTTGATTTCCTTCTCAAAGAAAACCATACTGATTTCATTTGATACTCATTTCCTTTAGGCATATCAGTCTAGCAATTAATTTGAACCAACAGCAATTCAAACGCTTAACTAGACTGGAATTAACCGGCGTTGCCAGTCATACTTACTACTTGATAAATCTTGACGTTACCATTAGAACATGGTATAAAGATAGACAAGGAAAAAAGTAATAAATTCTATGCATAGTCATATCTACATAGCTATGCAGGTTATTTCCTGACGAAATTTTTTTTAATCGTCAGGGAATCTTGGTATTTGGGAGTTAGTGGTTAGTGGATAGTGGATAGTGGATAGTGGTTACTCATATCCCGATGAAAGATTGCTGACTTTGAGGGAGTAGGAAGAGAAGAAATTTGATCGGTAATCGCCAGGAGGGTGTTAGGAGTAGTAGTTAGTGGAACAACTATCAACTATCAACTATCAACTATCAACTTCTGCCTTAATATCTCGCTTCATTAAATCCAACAGTGCTTGTCTTGGCGTAACTTCGGCTTGAAGTAAACGATAAACTTCTTGAGTTATCGGCATGGAAATATTTTGTTGTTTGGCTCGCTGTACCAAAACGGATGCTGTATTTACTCCTTCTGCGGTTTCTTTAAGCTGAGAAAGAACTTCTGCAAGCGTCTTTCCTTGGGCTAATTGATATCCGACTTGGTAATTACGACTTAAAGGACTGTTGCAGGTTGCTAAAATATCACCCAAACCCGATAAACCGTAAAAAGTTTCCGGTTTCGCACCCCAATGTACGCCGATGCGAACCATTTCAGTTAGCCCGCGAGTAAGTAGCGCCGCTTTTGCATTGGTTCCTAACTGCAAACCGTCACATACACC
>JBARZF010000105.1:0-8020 GCA_049649675.1 Rivularia sp. (in: cyanobacteria)
TAAAAATCTCTGTTAATCTCGGTACAAGTCCATCGTATTGCTGTAATTGAACTGTTGAGAAAAATTAAACTAACCATAAGCTTTTATTCACCAAATTTAATGGTTTTATTTATTACCAAGATATATATACAATTTTTTTTAATTCGCAAGACAAATCAGTAACACTTTGACTGGATTTTATTAAATTTAATAGTAATAAGGGCAAAATGAGCGCAACACCTATAGATAGTTACAAAATATTCCAGAAGCTCCATCCACTATCTTTGCTAGCACAGATTAGCAGCCGTCGTGCTACAGGTTGCTTAAGAGTATTTACTAAGTTTAATTCTTGGTCGATCTATATGGATGAAGGTAAACTTATCTATGCTTCTTCCTCGGATAAATTATTCGATCGCCTTGATACTCATTTGCGACGGTTAAACCAGCAAATCCCGACTTTAAACAGTTCGGCACGGGTACAAATGCGGATGCTTTTTGAAACTAAAGATCGAGAGGAATCAATTTCTCAAGCCGATTATCAAGCAATTTGCTGGTTATTTGATGGAGACTATATCACTTATCCTCAAGCAGAAATTTTGGTAAGTGAATTAGCCCATGTAGTATTGGAATCGTTTCTTACAATAAAAGAAGGTAGTTACGAATTTAGGAGCGAACATCCTTTATTAAACCTACCTTCATTTTGCCATCTGGATTTACGTTCTTTGATAGAAAGCGTCCAAAAACGGTTGAGAAGTCGGCGTGTTGAAACGCAAGTCACACCACAGCAAGTCTCACCTGTAGTTGATAACGCGAATGCACCATCTATTCAAGTAAAACCATTATCCGAACCTGAAAAACAGATATCTCAACAAACTGATTTAACAAATGTTTTGAACAGTCAAGGTAGCAACGATACAAATATTTCAAAAACTACAAAAGAAAGATTATATACAGTTGCTTGTATTGATGATAGTTTAACTATCTTGAAATCGATTAAACGTTTTTTAGATGAAGAGCAATTTTCGGTTGTTACGATCAACGATCCTGTAAAAGCATTGATGCAAATTCTTCGTAGTAAACCGGACTTAATTTTATTAGATGTGGAGATGCCAAATTTAGACGGTTATGAATTATGTTCTTTGTTACGAAGACATTCGGCTTTTAAAAATATTCCTATTGTAATGGTAACTGGGAGGACTGGATTTATAGATAGAGCTAAAGCAAAGATGGTGAGGGCTTCTGGCTATTTAACTAAACCTTTTACACAGTCAGATTTGTTAAAGGTGGTGTTCAAGCATATCAGTTAATATATCAATATTTACCGCGAATAATAGTAACCTAATTTAATAGATGCTGATTAAACTAACTTGGGATATATAAAAATGAGTCTTACCTTACTCGGAACGATTTTAGTTGTGGAAGATTCACCTAGTGAATTGGAATTAATAAGTCATTTTTTAAATGAAAGTGGGTACAAAGTAATAAAAGCTACAGGTGGAACCGAAGCATTAAAAAAGCTGGAATCAGAAAAACCCGATGCAATTATTACGGATGTAGTTATGCCGGGAATGAGTGGTTTTGAACTTTGTCGTTCTCTGAAAAAAAATCCAGAGACTCAGAAAGTTCCGATAGTTATTTGCAGTTCTAAAAATCAAGAGATTGACCGTTTGTGGGCAATGAGACAAGGTGCTGATGCCTATGTTACAAAGCCTTATACTCGTGAAGAACTTTTACGTGCGATCAAATCAGTAGCAATTTGAAACATCAATGAATAATTCAAGTATTACCTTGGCTAACGCACACGAGCGCGATAAAAATAATTTAGGGGATGGCTATCTCAAGTTTTTTATAAATCCCCAAACTCCAGCGATTTTATCGATGAACCAGACGCAAGAAGCGATGGTTGTGTCTGTAGAATCTGTAACAGCTATGCCCAATATGCCTTTCGGTATTTTAGGATTAATGAATTGGCGAAGTCGTATCGTTTGGGTAGTTGACTTACCCAAGATACTGAATCTACAATCCCCTCAGAATCGCCCCCGACAATACAGTGTAATCATTGTTCGGACTGAATCGATGATTTTGGGTTTAGTAGTACATGAAATTATTGGCACTCTCAGGTTTAACAATGACGAAATTGGCTCTCCTATAGGACAGGTTGCGTCTAGTTTAGTTCCCTATTTACGCGGGTGTATTGTTCAACAAAAAGAAATATTACTGGTATTAGATGCACAAGCGATAGTGCATTCTTCTAATCTCCGTAGTGAGTAGGGTGTAATACAAATTTTATAGATGTTTAGTGTAATAATTTACCACGTTCGGGCAATTAATTTATGCTTAATAAAACTGATTCGGCGTATAGTGGTGATGCTCCAGGGCAGGAGGCATCACTTATTTCATCTTCTAATAAGACTGATAATGCAGTACAACTATCTTCCACACAAATGACTGTAGGAAATACCAGCGTTTCCTCTAATGGTTTAATGGCTCGATTTAAACGATTGAGCTTGAGTACCAAAACGACAATTTTGGCGATCGCAATGGTGACGGTTCCAGTGTTCGCCATTGGATTGGGAGGCTATATTGCCGCGAGTAATTCATTAAGGAACAAAGTTTTTGATTTACAGCAAACAGAGACAAAAGGCTTTGCAGATAAAGTCAACCGCTTCATGCTTGAACGGTATGGTGATATTCAGCTTTTGTCAAATCTGCCAATAATTAAAAATGGGGCAAGTTCTTCTCAACAAAAAGCAGTACTGGATAATTACGTTAATACATATAAAGTATATGAAGGCATTGGCGTTTTCAATTTGAACGGAGATGCAATTGTTCAGTCAGAAGGAACTAATTTCGACAATCAAGGTAATTTAAAATATTTTCAGGATGCTAAAAGTAGTGGCAATGCTGTTATCGGTAAGCCAGTATTCTCTAAGTCTACTAATAGTTACAGCATTTATACTGCGGCTCCGATAATAAATCCTAGCGGACAAATTACATCTGTAGTTGTAGCTAGGATGCCGGTTAAATCATTAGAAGATGTAGTTAAAAATTATGCTGGTTCGGGGCAAGAATATTATATAGCTGATGCCCAAAATAAGATTTTCCTGAGTGCGGAACAAGAATATGTAGGTAAAGAGCTTGCCCAAGAATATCCAAAACTATCTCAAAAAGCTGATACACAAAAAGCTTTTACAGATGTTATCAAACATAAAGACCATTCTTTATCTGAATTAGTAAGTTACATCCCATCCTCAGAACAAATACAGGTACAAGGTTTACAGCCTTTGAATTGGGATGTAGTTTTAGCCACGGATGCGAATACTGCATTTACACCGCAAAAAAATTTACTGTTAACTATCGCTTTGGGAACGATATTAACAGCTGCTGCTGTGGCATTTATTGCCGCTTGGTTGGCAAAACGCGCTACACAGCCGATTTTAGATGCGACAGCAGCCGTTGCAAAACTGGGTAAAGGTCAATTTAATACCCGTTTGGATGTGGAAGGTGAAGATGAAATTGGGTTGTTAAATGCCAATATTAATCAAATGGCTTCTCAATTACAACTGCTGGTTAAAGAACAAGAAGCTGAAGCCCAAAGGGAAAAGCTAAAAGCAGATATTACTATACGTATCCGTAGAAGCCTTAAAGTAGACGATATTCAAAAAACAGCAGTTAGAGAAATTCGTCAAGCTTTGAAAACAGATAGAGTTGTGATTTACGAATTTAATCCCGATTGGGATGGAGCGGTAGTTGCCGAATCTGTAAGCGCTGGATTCCCTAAAATGAAAGGGGCTTATATTGAAGATCCTTGCTTCCGCGAACGTCAAGTGCAAATGTATAAAAATGGTCGCGTGCGGGCGATCGCCAACATTTACAACGACGCTGGTTTGAAGAAAGCCGACTGCTACATTAAGATGTTGGAGGAGTTTGCAGTTAAGGCTAATTTGATTGCACCGATTTTGATTCATGACAATTTGATGGGTTTGTTGATTGCCCACAATTGTGAAACTCCGCGAGATTGGCAGCAACAAGAAATTGATTTGTTCAAACAATTAGCAACTCAAATCGGTTTTGCTTTAGAGCAAGCCAAACTTTTGGAAGAAGTTGAGCAAGCGCGGCAATTAGCCCAAACTGATTCCGATGACGAAAGACATCAAAAAGAAGAACTGCAAATGCAGTTAATTGAGTTGCTTAGTGAAGTAGAAGGTGCAGCCCAAGGTGACTTAACGGTACGTGCTGACGTTACTGCTGGAGACATTGGAACGGTAGCCGACTTTTTCAACTCGATTGTGGAAAGTTTGCGCGACATCGTTACCCAAGTTAAAACCTCAGCGATCGAGGTAAACCAAGCGATTGGTGATAACTCTGGTGCCATTAGCGAATTAGCAGAGCAAGCGCTTACACAAGCTTCGGAAATCACTAGCACTTTGGATGCTGTGGATGAGATGACGCAATCAATGCAGGCAGTTGCTCTTAATGCTCAAGAAGCAGCGGCGATCGCTAACACGGCTAGAAGTACCGCTACGAATTCTGGGAAAGCGATGGAATTGACGGTACAAAATATTTTAGGTTTGCGAGAAACCGTAGGCGAAACAGCTAAAAAAGTAAAACGCTTGGGTGAATCCACGCAGCAAATTTCTCGTGTGGTAGCATTGATTAACCAAATTTCCATGCAAACTAACTTATTAGCAATTAATGCTGGAATTGAAGCAGCACGGGCTGGTGAGGAAGGGCAAGGCTTTGCTGTAGTTGCCGAAGAAGTCGGCGAATTAGCCGCAAGAAGTGCTGCTGCTACTAACGAAATAGAACAGATTGTCGAAAATATCCAGCGCGAAACTACCGATGTTGTCCAAGCAATGGAAGTAGGAGTATCGCAGGTGGTTGAAGGAACGCATATTGTGGAAGATGCTAAGCTGTCATTAAGTCAGATTTTAGAGGTTTCCCGCCAAATAGATGACTTGGTACAGTCGATTTCTACAACTACAACTCGCGGTGTAGAAACATCTCACCAGGTTAGCGTTTTGATGAAAGAAATTGCTGCTGTTTCACAACGCACTAGTAGTTCTTCTCGTCAAGTTTCCGAATCGTTGCAACAAACCGTTGCAATTTCCCAACAATTACAGGAAAGTGTCGGTACATTCAAGGTCAGTTAAGAGTATTTAGTTACTAGCTTCGGAAGTTTATGGTTATAAATAACTAATAACTAAACCGATTTTAGATTTTAGATTTTAGATTTTGGATTTTTGCATAAGATGCTTTTAAGTTCAGTTATCGAAATATTCCAAAATTTCCGTCCCCATAAAACCAGCAAGCACTTGTTGTTGTAGGTAGCGTGCCCAAGGCATATTTAAATGCGCGGGAAAATCCAAAATCCAAATTCGCAAATCCAAAATTGAGTGACTAACAACTAACAACTGATGACTAATGGCTAGGGACAAATAATTATGTCACAGGACAAAGAGTTTGAAATCCAGATGCAGTTTCTGGAAGAAGCTAGCGACTACCTCAACACTATTGAAGGGGTATTGCTAGAAATCGACACCAGCAACCGCATCGATTTGGAAAAGATCAACGGCGCACTTAGAGCCGCTCATTCCATCAAAGGAGGAGCGGCGATGATGGGATTTCGCTCTCTAAGCGATTTGGCTCACCGTTTGGAAGATTCGTTCAAAGTTCTCAAAACGAGGAAAAGTTCTTTAGAAGTAGATACCCAGCTACAGAGTCTGCTTCTTTCCGGTGTTGACTGGCTGCGACAAATAGTAGAATTGCATTCAGAAGGGCATGAATTAGAAGAGCAGTGGTTAGCAAGTTTTTGCTACCCGGTTTTTGAGGAATTGCATGAGCGTTTGGGCGAGCCGACTCCGGAAGATGCTTCTTCAATGCTGTCCCCTGAAGATGGACAAGATATTGTTCCGCTGCTGTTTGAAACGGAAGTGGAAGGCTGTTTGCAGCGTCTGGAATCTGTAGTGGCTGACAGCGAGCAACCTTGCCTAAAAGAAGAAGTTGCAATTATGGCAGCAGAATTGGCTGGTTTGGGTGAAATGCTGCAACTACAAGCTTTTAGCAGTTATTGCGAATCAGTTCAATCTCACTTAGAAGTTGCACCACCCGAACAAGTTGAAGAAATTGCAAATGCAGCCCTTGCTGGTTGGCGACGCTCTCAGGCTTTGGTTCTAACTTCTCAGATTGAAAGTTTACCTACACAGTTGGAACTAGGCGAAACTGAATCTTTGGAAGCTATTGTACCATTGGAATTAGAAGCGGATTATACACAATTAATAGAAATACCAGAAATACAAGAAGCAGAAACAGTAGAAGAAAGAGAATTAGTAGAAAATACAATAGAAGAAGATTGGCTGGTTGAGGATGTAATTACCGCAGATTTTGAAGCTTTAGAAGCGGCTTTTGCTCAAGAAAGCGCTGCTTCTGAGTTTGATGAAGTCGAAGTACATACACCCGCAAGCGCTCAAGAAATTCCAGCCGCCGACTACCAACCATTTGTCGAACGCAAACCCGAACCAGTTGCTGCTAAGAACGAATCGGTAGAAAATACAGTCCGGGTTCCCAGCAAGCAACTTGAAGAAATCAATGATTTATTCGGCGAACTGATTATTCAACGCAACGGACTAAATTTGCAAATGGAAAGATTGCGTAAACTAGTTCGCAATTTAGGTCAAAGAGTGCAAGTTTTAGACCGCGAAAATCAACACCTGCGTACTGCATACGATAAAATCTCGACTCAAACTACAGTAAAATCCACAATACAAACTCTTGCCTTAGTTCCGGGAGACGGTGAAAATATTGATAGTAACGATTACGATTCGGATAGCATCAACAATGGATTTGATGCTTTAGAGATGGATCGTTACAACGAGTTGAATTTGCTCTCCCAGGAAGTGATGGAAACCATCGTCATGGTGCAAGAGGTGACAACAGATGTGCAAATTAGCCTTGACGATACAGATAATATTTCGCGGAAATTAAATAAAACCTCAAAGCAATTACAGCGCAAGCTGACTCAAGTACGGATGCGTCCGCTATCCGATTTAACCGACCGTTTTCCCAGGGCTTTGCGCGATTTATGCGTAGAATACGGTAAAAATGCTCAATTAAAAATAGAAGGCGGCAATATTCTCATTGAAAGGAGCATTTTAGAAGCTTTAAACGATCCTTTGATGCACCTGCTGAGAAATGCCTTCGATCATGGAATTGAAAAACCCGAAGTTAGAAAACAGAAAGGTAAACCAGAACAAGGTTTAATTGAAATCAAAGCCGCGAACCGTTCCAACCGTACCATAATTACCATGCAAGATGATGGTAACGGTATTTCCTTAGAGAAAATTCGCGATCGCGCGATCGGCATGGGCTTGGATGAATCTTTAATTAATCAAGCTAACGACGAAGAAATATTATCGTTGATTTTTGAGCCTGGGTTTACAACATCCGACCAAGTTACATCATTATCCGGTCGCGGTGTGGGTATGGATGTGGTTCGTAATAATCTTAAACAAGTCAGGGGAGATATCAAAGTTGATACCGAAGCGGGAGTTGGAACCACCTTTACGCTGTCAATGCCCTTCACGCTCTCGGTTTCGCGAGTTCTATTGGTAGAAAGCAGTAGAATGTTGCTAGCTTTCCCCACAGATGTTATTGAAGAAATATTCTTACTTGATGAAGAACAAGTTTCCCCTGTTGGTGGCGGGCAGGTTCTGAATTGGCAAGGAAAAACTTTACCTTTGATTGGACTTACTGATTATTTACAGTTTAACTGTCCTCGTTACAACAACCCCGACTTAGAAACTTCTCCAGCGATTAATGCTGCCAGCGTGCTAATTGTCAAAAATAGCAATCAGTTAGTAGCAATCAAAATCGATCGCTGTTGGGGAGAAATGGAAGTTGCTATTCGTCGTGTTGAAGGAGATATACCTTTACCATCTGGCTTTAACAACTGTACGATTCTTGGTGATGGAAGGGTAGTAGCTTTAGTTAACGTTGGGGAATTACTTTACTGGATAGCTACCAACGAACGAACTCCTAAAAA
>JBARZF010000106.1:0-3084 GCA_049649675.1 Rivularia sp. (in: cyanobacteria)
GTTATTCAACCATTGACGTATGGGATATAACCCATCGAACCAAGGCATTTTAGAATTCATTGAAATAACAGTTGTTTGAGGATTACGTTTAATTAGGTTCAACATGACTGCATCCAAATATGTTTAACTTTCAAGCTATATCAATAGTTTATTCATAAGCTCCATAAATGTAAACACCTCATAAATATAAAAAAGATTTATATCATATAAGTTTAACTTAACTATCTTTTGGACAAGGATAAACGTAAACTATGTTTTTCTGTAGGTTGCTTTCAATACATATAAGTAATGTTTATTGTTACGTATTCCCCGGTGGACTTATCAATTATCAAAACAATCAACCCAACCACTTTTCAATAAACCAATCAATCACCATTGCTAACTTTTCTTCTTCCGGCTCAAAATATTTCTCTGTCGTCGCCACCGGAAAAAAGTAACCAATAGAATGTAAAAATACTTCTACATCACGCTCTAAATGTTCTATCTTGAATAAATTGTTTACAATACCTTCTATCATAATTTTTGAAATATTTTTTCGAGTCAAAATCTCTTGCTGTTTCAATAGATCGGGTTTTAACTTAATTACAGCACGAGCTAATTCTGCTGCGTGAGAACCGCTATTGCGCGTTTCTTGAGATTCACGAAAGCGACAAACAATATAAGCTTTAAGTTTTTCCGGTGGAGATTTTGTAGAATTTATAATTTCTTCTGCATACAATATATGCTGTTGTGCATGAGCTTCAATGCTTGCGATTAAAATATCATTCTTGTTCTTAAAATATAAATACAGCGTCCCCACAGCAATACCTGCATCTTTGGCTATTTCCTGCATTTTTGTTTTTTGGATTCCGTATTTGCGGAGACGCTGTTTAGCTGCATTTAAGATTGCTTCTCTCTTTGCTGGATCGAGTCTTTGCATTTGAGACTAATTTCGTCTCCATACTTTAACTTTAATCCCATTTTTTGGACGCAATGTAAAAGTTGGGTCAATTTCTATGTTTTGATTTGGCAATAACTCTAATTTAAATCGCTGACTGATTAAAGAAATGATAATTGTCGCTTCCATCAGCGCAAAGTTTTGACCTATACAAATTCTTTTTCCACCACCAAATGGGAAATAAGCAAATTTTGGTCTTTGATTTACTTTCTCTGGTAAAAAGTTATCTGGGTTAAATTCATCGGGATTCTCCCAAAATTCTGGATGACGATGAATCATAAATGCTCCGACTGTGATAATCGAATTTTTAGGAATAAGATATCCATTTATTTCATCATCTTGTTTGGGTGTTCTTGGTATTCCCCAAGCTGGAGGATATAAACGCAAGGTTTCATCAAATATTTTCCGAGTGTATTTAAGCTGAGGTAATTTTTCAAAGCTGGGGTTACTGCCGTTCAAAACTTCTTGTAATTCTGACTGTAAGTTTTCGGCAATATGTGGATGTTCTGCTAATAAATACCAAGTCCAAGCTAAACTTGATGCAGCAGTTTCATGTCCGGCAACTAATAAAGTTATTGCTTCATTTTGCAGTTGCTTGTCGCTCATTCCTTCCCCAGTTTCTTCATCCCTTGCGGACATCAGCATCGAGAGTAAATCGTTTCTCTCGCTAGGATTTTGACGGCGATTATCGATAATATCTAAAATCAAATTATCTAGAGTTTGTTTAGCCTTAATAAAGCGCTTGTTTCGCGGCGTTGGCATCCATAATGGCTCCGTCCACAGATTATTTATTTTATAGTTAATAAACTCATATCCGGTGCGAAAAGCTTGACCTAAAACGCTATCTTCATCGCTAATATCTTTACTAAATAAGGTTTGTCCGGCAACTTTTAATGTCAAGTGTAGCGTTTCTTCCGCAATATCAACTACTTCACCATCCGGTTTATTTTCCCATTCCTGTAGAAAAGATTCTGTACAGCTAACCATCACGTCTACTAAATTTGCTAGCTGTTTCATATGAAAAGCTGGTTGCATTAACCGACGATCTTTAAGCCAAGATTCTCCTTCGGCAGTAAGTATACTTTCACCCATCATTAGGTTTAATGGTTTATTTACAACGTCAGTTTTTGCGTAAAGCTCTTGGTGAGTAGACAAGACGTGTTCTGCATACTTTGGATGAGCGAGCAGATAAGCAGAGGAATTTGGCATTATCGGTAAGCACACCAAATCCCCATACTGCTTCCACATTTGGTTATAAAAGTTGAGAACGTTTTTTTTGATTTCTTTGGAATCTAACAACAGATATCCGGGTTTTTTCGGTGCTGATTTGCGATTAAGTACAACCATAATATACCTTGTAGAAAAATGAATAATGAACTTTAACTTATGTTATTCATTATAGCATATTGTCATTTTGTTGTGTGGGTAACAGTTGTAGGCGCATTAATGCATACCAAAATAACTTGGCTTAAAAAAAACTTCATTTATGATTTAATCAATGTATAAATAAGAGGTATTAGAACAATAATAATTAAATTTTTACATAAGATTATTCAAATTACTTACCTTTAGAATGAGACTTTATATATTCAAAGTATCTCAATAGTTAGATGCAGAAGCAGCGTTTTAATGAAAAAATACAATAACAAAAAATAGACGTAAATATTATTAATTATGGATAGGTTTAAATTTAATTTTTATAAAAGAATTAAACAGACATTTTCTTCTTTATCAATAGGAATATTTAGCAGCGTATTTTGCTTGGAAATAAGTCCTGTTAACGCCCAAAACTATACTGATATCAACGGTCACTGGGCGGAAGAATGCATTCAAAATCTTAGCGCACAAGGAATTTTATCGGGATATTCAAGCGGTATTTTTCGACCTAATAATGTTATTAGCCGCGCTGAATATGCAGCAATGATAACAAAAGCGTTTCCCTATATCAGGGCAACCCGCGCAACAATGAATTTTAATGATGTTTCATCAAATCATTGGGCTAAAGAAGCTATCCGTAATGCCTACACAAAACGTTTTCTTTCTGGATATCCAAATCAATCTTTTAATCCCAATCAAAAGATTTCTCGTGTAGAAGCCTTTGTCGCTTTATCAACCGGGTTAAATTATTCGGTTCCTTCTTTCCCGAA
>JBARZF010000107.1:0-3029 GCA_049649675.1 Rivularia sp. (in: cyanobacteria)
AACTTTTCGGTAAAACCGCGAGCCCCCTACCCCCCTTCCCGGAGCAGGGAAGGGGGAAAATTAAGCCTCTCTCCCTGTGGGGGAGAGGTTTGGAGAGGGGTTTTTGTTGATTTCCGGAGATGTCTATTGTAATTACCTATAATCAAAGCTTATGAACTATAAACGCTATCTAGTTTTAATTCTGCTGACTTTTCTTTTAGCTACTACGGTTACACCTGTGGCAGCAAAATATCCGATTTCTGTAAATCCTTCTTCCTTAACACGTACAGCACAATCAAATATTCTCGAACGTGGAAAACAATTTTACGATAATGGAAAATTAATTCAAGCTGTGGAGGTATGGGAATCAGCTGTAAAGGAATTTGAGAGCAAGGGAGAATTACGCAATCAAGTTTTAGCTAATAACTATTTGAGCGTTGTTTATCAAGACTTAGGTAAATGGGAAGCTGCAACAAAGGCTGTAAATAATGCTTTAAAACTTGTTAAAACTGTTGATGATGGGTTGCTTTATGCTCAAATTTTAAATACCAGCGGTAGTTTACAGTTGAAAACGGGTAATCCTCAATCATCTTTGGAAACTTGGAAGCAATCTGAGTTCGTTTACCGTCAACTTGATGATGCGACGGGAATTGTTCTCAGTCAAATTAATCAAGCTCAAGCTTTGCAAAATCTGGGTTTCTATCGTCGAGCTAGAAGTAAGTTAGAACAAGTTGCTTTGACTTTGAATAAATTACCCGATTCTTTACTTAAAGCAAGGGGTTTGCGGAGTTTGGGTATTACTTTACAAGCTGTGGGAGATTTAGATAATTCTCAACTCGTTTTATCTCAAAGTTTGAATATTGCTCAGAAGTTAAATTCTTCTACAGATATTGCTCAAGCTTTACTGGTATTGGGAAATTCTGCGAGAATAAATGATGATTTGACTGATGCTTTAGATTATTACGAACAAGCAGTTAAAATAGCTCCGGATTATAGTAGCAAGTTGTCAGCGCAGATTAATCAGTTTAGTTTGCTCCTTAAAATCAAACAAACTTCTTCGGCTTTAAAATTACTTCCTGAAATCAAAAATATTCTTGCAAATATCCCTCCGAGTCGTTTTTCTGTTTACAGTCGGGTGAATTTAGCACAAAGTTTTATTTCTAATAAACAATTGGGTATTAAGTATGGGGAATTGGGAAATATTTTAGCGACAGCCGTAAAACAAGCACGGGAATTGCAAGATAAAAGAGCGGAATCTTATGCTGTGGGAGAATTGGGACATCTTTACGAACAAACGAAGCAGTTTTCTGAAGCTTTGAATTTAACAACGGATGCTTTAACTTTGGCTCAAGGTATTCAAGCGGACGATATTACAGCTAGTTTACTATGGCAGCAAGGAAGAATTTATAAAGCACAAGGAAATCAAGACAGTGCGATCGCACTTTATTCGCAAGCGGTAGATAATTTAAAATCTTTGCGTCAAGATTTGGTGCAGATGAATCCCGACGTACAGTTTTCTTTTCGAGATGAGGTTGAACCTGTATATCGGGAGTTGGTAGAATTGCTTTTACAAGATGTTGATAGTTTAACAAACGTAATTAAACAGCAGCGTCTGGAAAAGTCTCGTCAAGTTATTGAAGGTTTGCAGGTTGCGGAATTAGAAAACTTTCTTGCTTCAGCTTGTTTAACTTATCAACCCCAACCTATAGAACAAATCGATAAAAATGCGGCGGTAATATATCCGATTGTTATTGATAACCGTTTGGAAATTGTTTTATCTCTTCCTAATCTTCCTTTGCAGCATTATTCCACTAATGTTTCCCCGGAAGAGGAAAATTTAGTATTTAATCAACTGCGACAATCTTTAAATCCAGCTTTCCCAGCTTCAGAAGTATTAGCTCCTGCTCAAAAGGTGTATGATTGGTTGATAGGTCCTTACGAAGCAGAATTGCAAAATAGTAAAATTACAACTTTGGTATTTGTCCTCGATGGCTTTCTCCGCAGTTTACCAATGTCAGTTTTACATGACGGCGAAAAATTCCTAGTTGAAAAATACAATATTGCTTTAACCCCTGGATTGCAGCTTTTCGAGTCGCGAAACCTTCCTGCTCAACAACTTAAAGCTTTAACAGGAGGTTTAGTAAAAGCACGTCAAGGATTTTCGGCTTTACCAAGTGTGGAAACCGAAATTGCTGAAATTTCCAACTTTGTCAAAACTCAAACTTTATTAAACGAACAATTTACCCGTCCCCAAATTCAAAATAAAATAGAATCCGTTCCATTTTCCGTAATTCATCTTGCTACCCACGGACAATTTAGCTCCAAAGCCGAAGAGACATTTTTATTAACTTGGAAAGATAGAATAAACGTCAAAGAATTGGGTAAATGGTTAAAAAATCCATCTTCCAACTTGCGCGATCGCCAACCAATTGAACTTTTAGTTTTAAGCGCTTGTCAAACAGCCAAAGGAGACAACCGTGCAGCTTTAGGATTAGCAGGAGTAGCAGTTCGTTCTGGTGCTAGAAGTACTTTAGCAACACTTTGGTCGGTACAAGATAAATCTACATCAGACTTGATAACCGAATTTTACCGCGTTTTGACACAAAATAAAACCACCAAAGCCGAAGCATTGCGTCAAGCACAATTATCTTTGTTAAAGGATACTAAATACCAACATCCTTATTATTGGTCCCCATTTGTTTTAGTAGGGAATTGGCAGTAGATTTAGGTTAAAGGTAATAGGTAATAGGTAATAGGTAATAGGTAATTGATAATTGATAACTGATAATTTGTAGGGTGTATTACGGCACGAAAATATAGAATTTTTAAACGCTATAGCTGATGATGCCGTAACGCACCATTTATTTACTGTTCCCTATTAAGAGTTCCCTATTCCCTGCTCACTGTTCACTGTTAACTGTTAACTGTTAACTGATTATTTTCTCGCCCAAATTTGTGTAACGCGAGGAATTATTTGTAGGGTGTGTTACGGCTCGAAAATGTAAAAATTTAAACGCTAAACTTGATTATGCCGTAACGCACCATTTATT
>JBARZF010000108.1:0-4069 GCA_049649675.1 Rivularia sp. (in: cyanobacteria)
GTCTTGTCGCGACAGCGCAACGCACCATTTCAACCTACATTCAATGGTGCGTTACGGCATTATTTAAATGGTAATATTTTATCAAATTTATTCGCGCCGTAACACACCCTACAATATTTATTTATAAACGATCAACTATCAATATTTTCATCCGGATGATGAGCTTCACTTTTATCGCGTTGCAGGGCTTCTTCTAAGGCTTGAATTTGTTCTCGACGTGCTTCTAATTCCAAGGTTCTACGCGCTAAATCTTGATTTTGTAAGGTTAAATTTTGTCGCCAATCTTCGGCTCTTTCGGCTTCTAGTCGTAAAAATTCTGGCGATATTCCCGTAGTAAGATATTTTTGAACTAATTCTAATACCCAACTTGTAGCGTCTTCAATTCTTTCAATTTCTCCCGTAGCTGAAAGTTCTACTAAAACGAGCAAATTTTCAGTAAAATGTTTACCTTTTCCCAAAAGAATAACAGCGTCTTCTGGAATCATTACCCACATACTTTCAGTTTCTTGACGCGCTAACAAACGTAATTCTGATTGAACTAAAAATTCATTTTTATGTACCTTGGCTAAATAAAGCATGATTAAAAAAAGTTAGTTGTTAGTGGTTGGTTGTTAGTAGTTAGGAGTTGATAGTTAGAAGTTAGGAATTAAGAATTAGATATTTGAAAAGTTGGTTTTGATTGGAGTATACGCAATTGGTTGAGATTCTATAATTTATTCCAATTAATTTTCGTAGTGGGAGCATCTTGCTCCCTAGAGAAAAATCTTGCTCCTTAATGAAAAATCTTGCTCCCTAGAGAAAAATCTTGCTCCTTAATGAAAAATCTTGCTCCCTAGAGAAAAATCTTGCTCCCTAGAGAAAAATTTCTTTACAACTCCTAACTCCTAAATCCTAACTCCTAACTCCGGTGGTTACTTAATCCTTTCTAAGCGAGAGCGCAAAATTTCGGCTTGTTTTTCGGCTTCTGCTAAAGAATCTCTGGCTCCTTGTACCACGTCTGCTGGTGCTTTATCAACAAATTTGGAGTTGCTTAATCTACCAGTGAGAGATTGTACTTCTGCTTCTATCTTACTGAGGTTTTTCTCTAGTTTGCCGCGTAGTGCTTCCATGTCTATTACTCCTTCGAGGGGAAGTAGTACTTGTACGGTACCAAACACACCAGTGGCAACTTCTCCTAAATCTGTGGGTTCTAATTCTTCTACTTGAGGAAGGTTTGCTTCGGAGGATTTTTTAAAGAATTTTTGTCGTAATTCTTGTCTTTTGTCGTTGGAAAGTAGATATATTCTGATAAACCATAGCGAATAACCAAAACCTACTAGTTCAAAGAATGTTCCAAAGAAAGGAAGGTTATCCACTGAAATTGATACAGCGTAAGCGACTCTGGCTAAGGTGATTGTGAGAAAACCTAAGATAATTAATCTTAAAGCACCGCTCGATTTCTTCTTAGTTACTGTATCGCTCTTTTGTTTGTTGGCTATGGTTAAATTCTCAACTTTCGCCAAATCTTTAATTAATGTTTCTCCTGTATTAAGAATTTGACGTTCTTTTACGCTTTCGCTTTCCAAATTTACGGTAACTTTAACTGAAGGTTTAACGTCTGCTTCTGCTCTTAAGTTGCGAATTGTGCGAATTGTGCCGATTAACAGTTCAAATTCTGCTTCTAATTCGGTGTCAATTAATGTTGCATCTGCTTCTGGATATTTTTGCAACGATAAACTTTCACCGGATTCTGTTCCTTGTTGAGTAAGAGTATGCCAAATTTCTTCGGTAATATGAGGCATAAAGGGACTGAGAAGTTTTAAAATCCCTTCTAGTACATAAGCTAAAGTTTGTTGCGCTACCTTTCGCGATGCTGGATCTGCATCTTCCTGCAAGCGAGATTTTACTAACTCAATATACCAGTCACAAAAATCACCCCAGATAAATTCGTAAAGTCCTTTGGCAGCTTCTCCCATGCCATATTTGTCCATGTAACTGTTAGTTTCTTGAACAGTTTGATGGAAGCGGGACAAAATCCATTTATCGCTTAATTCTGTTGCTTCGGGTACTCCCAACTGCTGCGGTGTTTGTTCGTCCAAATTCATCATTACAAATCTGGCTGCATTCCACAACTTGTTGGCAAAGTTGCGCGATGCTTCTACCGAGGGAGATTCATCGGTTTTACGGTTGTAATCAAAACGAATATCTTGTCCAACACCAATAACTTCTTTAACCAAGGTGTAGCGTACAGCATCGGTACCGTATTTATCAATTAATATTAACGGATCGATACCATTTCCCTTCGACTTAGACATTTTTTTACCGTTTTCATCCAGTATCAAACCGTGGATGTAAACGTCTTTGAACGGCATCTCTCCAGTAAATTCACCCGCCATCATCGTCATTCTTGCTACCCAGAAGAAGATAATGTCAAAGCCAGTTATCAAAACGCTGGTAGGATAATATTTCTTTAAATCTTCAGTCTCTTCGGGCCAACCTAAAGTAGAAAATGGCCATAATCCAGAAGAAAACCAGGTATCGAGAACGTCAGCATCTCTTTCTAATTGAACGTTTTCGCCAAATTGCGCTTTAGCTTTTTCCCAAGCTTCCTCTTCACTTTTTGCTACTACAAACGGCGTATTGTCAGTAATTTCACCATTCGTTTCGCTGACAGCATACCAAGCCGGAATTTGATGTCCCCACCACAACTGACGAGAAATACACCAGTCTTTTAACTTTACGAGCCAATCTTTATAAACCTTTCCCCAACGTTCGGGATAAAATTCTGGAGATTTCTGCTCGAAAAATTCCAAAGCTTTATCAGCCATCGGACGAATTTTGACAAACCATTGAGTTGAAAGCAACGGCTCTACAGGAACTTTACCGCGTTCGCTGTAAGGAACTGTATGCTTGTAATCTTCAATTTTTACTAAAACACCATCAGCTTCCAACCTTGCAATAACATTCTTTCTGGCAACAAAACGATCTTGTCCTTGAAACTCCCCAGCATTTTCATTCAAGGTACCGTCTTTATTCATAATATTGATAAACGGCAAATCGTGACGCTTACCCATTTCAAAGTCGTTAGGATCGTGAGCCGGAGTAACTTTTACACAACCAGTACCGAAAGCTGGATCTACCAATTCATCGGCAATAATGGGGATTTGACGATTCATAATTGGTAAAGTTAAAGTTTTACCAATGAAATCTTTATAGCGATCGTCGTTGGGATTCACAGCTACTCCAGTATCCCCAAGCATAGTTTCCGGACGAGTTGTAGCTACTTCCACATAACCTGAACCGTCGGTGAGGGGATAGCGGAAATGCCAAAGCTTACCGTCAACTTCCTTCTGATCGACTTCCAAATCGGAAACCGCCGATTGAGAAGCAGGGCACCAGTTAACTAAGTAATTTCCCCGATAGATCTTGCCTTCATCATAAAGACGAACAAAAGCTTCCCGAACAGCTTTCGATAAACCACTATCCATCGTAAACCGTTCTCGCGTCCAATCCACCGAAACACCCAAACGGCGCAACTGATTGACAATCGTTCCTCCAGACTCCGCTTTCCACTCCCAAGCACGTTCCAAAAATTTATCGCGTCCTAAATCGTAGCGAGTCTTACCTTCTTCCTTAAGCTGCTTTTCAATAATCGTTTGTACCGCAATACTAGCGTGATCCATTCCAGGGAGGTACAACGCATTAAATCCCTTCATCCGGTGATAGCGCACGAGACAATCAATCAAAGTATTGTCAAAAGCGTGCCCCATGTGCAGTTTCCCCGTAACGTTGGGTGGGGGAATCATAATCGCGTAAGGTTCACCACCACCATCAGGGTTAGCTTTGTACAAAAGTTTCTCTTCCCAAAACTTCTGCCATTTAGCTTCAGTGGAAAAAGGATCGTAAAGACTCGGAAGGTTGCTAGTCATACTGGGAAAACTCTAATTGTTGGAAGGACTTTATAAACTTTATAAACTTTATAAATTTTGCCACAAGCTTGCAGAAGCTTGACATAATCATCAAAAATCGAATTTATTATTCGTGGTTGAATTAGATGGGGTAGAGGGGGTAGAGGGGGGAGATGGGGAGA
>JBARZF010000109.1:0-7237 GCA_049649675.1 Rivularia sp. (in: cyanobacteria)
ACGTCTCCTTCACCAGTACCATGAAAACTGAATTCACGGCATTGGGTATTGATGTTAGCAAAAGCAGCATCACTACTCACATTTTATCATGCTTTCCTACAGGGGGAGTTAAGAATTATTGGAATAAGAAAAGAAGTAAAGCCAAGTTTTTCCCTACGTTTTTTGCTACTTCAAATAAAAAGAGAAAACAACAAAATGCGTTTGATTTTGCAAACTATGTAAGCGAGATAAAACCAGATTTCGCAATCTTGGAACCTACGGGGAATCATTATTCCCGTATTTGGTATCAAATTTTGCAATCTTTAGAGGTAAAGGTTTTATGGGTAGGTCATGTTGAGTTAAAACGTTATCGTGCTGGTAAATTATTACCAAATAAATCGGATGAAGCCGATGCTCTCGCTATGGCTGCTTACGCCCTCGACTCGGAACATTTAACCGATTTGGGTGATATTAACCCGAAGTTTTACCTTATTCATCAACCAGAGCCGATAAATCGTTTGCGTGACCTTTGCCAGCAACTCGAACATTTAGCACGGGTACAAAGTCCGATAATTAATTACTCACGTCAGCTGTTATCGTGGCAATTCCCCGAAGTAGCACACCGAAATTCTAAAGCTACGAAATACGGTAATATTCCCCCGTTGTGGGGATGGTTGGCTAACCGTCAGATTACGCCAGCGCAGCAAACTATTTTGGATAAAAAGTTTGGTAAGTCGATCGCAAAGCAGTACCATTTGAATCCAGATTTTAACCTACGTCAGCACGCAAGCTGGTTGTGCGATATTTCGCTTTTTGAACAAGACATTGAAGTTGAAATATCTCAGATAATGGAGGAGAGTTGCTTCCGTCCGTACATCCAAGTATTTGATGAATTTGGCTTTGGGCTACGAATTAAAGCACGGTTGCTTACCCGGATTTACCCATTTGAAGCTTTTTTGATTAACGGTAAACCGCTAATCGAACACGAGATGAAAGGTAAACGTAGGGTAAAGTACAACCGCACCAGAAATACTTTTAAGATGCGGTTAGGCATGGGAACCATAACCGAGCAATCAGGAGATATGACTATTACCAAAGCGGGTGGTTCTGGGTTATGCCGTATGAGCTTTTGGCAATACGTTCTCACTCGCGTTGAAACTAGCACCTTACCAAAAACAGAAGTTGCTCAAAAGCTTATTGATTATCGAGACTTACTGAAGAATTCCCCCGGTAAATTGAAGGGAAAACACCTGCAAAGTAAGCTGATGAGTAAAACTTGCAACCTGTTATATATTGAATTAGTCAAAAGTTTAGGTTGTTAGACTGAAGAATATGAAAAAGAAGGATATAACCCCGTTAAAGATGAGACTGTTTTGACAATGAGAAGACGGATAAAAAGAGAATTGGATTTACCGATGAAAGATGATTATAGTCAGTTTATTGGGAAGTTTTTGGGGTATTGAACTAATTCCAATTATTTATAAACAAATTTGTCAATTTAGTATCCGAAGCGAATTTCGTCAAAATCTGAATTATTTTTTACTATCTTTTTGTATAATAAAATGTCCACAGCGTGAACGCTAACGCTGCGGACAAATACTTCTCCAAACTTGATATGAAGAGTGTTGTTAACGAATATCCCATCGGGCAACTTGGCTATCATCAAATTTGATAAACTCAATATCAATCAAAGTCTGTTGATAAGCAGAGAGTCGTTAACGGTGAAAATTAAATTATCTGATTATCGGAAAGAAATTTAATACCTTTAACGAATATCCTTATTAATCAATTTATAATTCTAACTGTACCGCTATCCAAATCGTAAAATCCACCAAGTATTTTCAGTTTACCTTCTTCGACTAAACCATTTAAAATTGTCGATTCTTGCTTTAATTCTTCAATTTGAAATTTTACATTGGCGATAATTGCATTTTCTTCAAAATCTCCCGAATCAGAACGAACTTCTTCAACTGCTGGTTTAATTTCTTCAACAAAAACACCTAACCTACCTACAAGTGGTTCATTTGCGATCGCAGCTTTTACAGCTCCGCAACTTTCATGTCCCAAGACAAGAATTAACTGCGAACCTAAAACTGCGGTTGAAAATTCTAAGCTACCGATAGTCGCTCCACTAGCGACATTACCTGCAACCCTAACCACAAATAAATCACCTACACCTTGGTCAAAAACAACTTCCGTGGGAACCCGCGAATCCGAACACCCTAAAATAGCTGCATATGGAAACTGCGCTGCTGTGGTTTCTAATAAACGTTCGCGTGATTGATTGGGATTAATCTGTTTTCCTTCCACAAAGCGTTTATTACCATGAATTAAGCGTTTTAACCCTTCATCTGGAGAAACGGGGTGGGGTTGTTGTTGTGAATTAGCGACTTGCTGAGCAACAGCTTTTTCTGGAAATAAAACACTTTTAGCACCTATAGTTGTTGCTACTGCCGTGCTACCAATACCAACGAGTTTCAAAAAATTTCTGCGTCCAACAAATCCATTTATTTTACTCATAAATCAACGTTACTTAAACCTCTTTGTTGTCAAATTTTCCGGCAATGCTACGCTCTGCTAAAGGTTTTTATTGATTAATTAAATGAACCTTTTTAGCATTTGAGCGAACAACCTAAGTCTGATATATTTTGCTAAATAACACAAGGCAACTTAAGCTTGTAGTAAATGCAACATTTTTTGAGAAGTAAAAAATAATCAATAATGTCATCCTGGTAAATACTTGTACTCTTATCTAAATCATTTAACTTAGTATTATATAATTAGAGATGAAAGCTTTTATACCGCATTTTTATCTTGTTTTTAGTTTCTTAACTAGGATATACATCTACAATTGCTCTACCATAGCAATTAAATTAATCTTTCAATCTACCGTAAAAAATGCTATATATGTGTTCTTATCCACAACCCGCGTTATTCCGTAATTTATCTTATTCTGCGTTTGTAAATCTTGATTGTATGGTAAAATTTCATTCTGAAATCATGAATTTAATATTCAATAGTTGCCGGAATCAGTTATAAATTATACTGTTTATTGTTTTCGCGAAATTGCTAAAAAATCTAAAAATCTGTCCATAGACATAAATACATTTGAATGAAATCAAAAATCACAAAATTTAAATATCAGTTGTTTTGTCATTTTAATTTATTGTTTTAATTTATTGTTTTAGTTTAAACTTTCATTTCGTTACCACACTAAAAATTCAAGATATTAGCTTTCAAAAGGGGAATATCTTGCTCAGTCAAGCCATAAATGACATTTACCGACTTGATTGTATTACATACGAAACCTATGTAGAAACCTAGCAGTGCTACATTTTGGAAAATATAAAATCATCATTTCATCTGCATGATTAAGCAAAGTCAGGTTTTGAGTTTATTAAGCGCTATAAAGCTTTAAATCTCAAATCATTGCGAATATCATCAAAATATGACTCGGCTTTTGCCTTTTCACGGAATTTTTCAGGATTAAGATTAATAGCTTTGTGTAAATTTTCAATAGCTAAATCTATATTATCTAGCGCTACATAACAGCAAGCTTTGTCATATAAAATATTTGGTTGATTTGGATGTAAATCTAAAGCTTTGTCGAAAAATAAAATTGCCTCTTCATTTCTTTCTAATTTATGGAGTACCGAACCATAAATTTTCCATGCTAGATCGCAATTTGGATTAATTTCTATTGCTTTATTCAAGGCTGTAATCGCATCTTTATTTTGTCCTAATTCATGAAGTGTGTAACCCCTAAAGCAATGTGCTGCATAGTTTTGTGAGTCAATTTCTATTACTTTATCAAAAGCTGCAATTGCATCTTCATATCTTTCTGATTTACCTAGTACAGTTCCTAGCCGATTGCGAGCTTGGCAATTTTGAGGTTCTAATTTTATCACCTTATTAAAAGTATTAATTGTATCTTCTAACTTTCCTAAACTATATAGGATATCAGCCTTTTTATATAAAGCATCTGGGGAATTAGGCTGAATTTCTATTGCTTGCTCAAAACAAGTTAAAGCGGATTCTAATTTTCCTAAATCTAATAACGCAACACCTTTGTGATACCATGCTAAGTATAAATTTTGTTCGTACTCAATTGCTTTATCAAAGCAAATAATCGCATCTTCTAATTTTTCCAAGTTATATAGCGTATAACCTTTCTCATACCAAGCATTTGCGTCATTAGGCTGAATTTCTAGTACTTTGTTAAAACAAGTTAAAGCGGATGCAAATTTTTCTAAATCAAATAATGCAATACCTTTGTGGTACCAAGCTAAATCGAATTTCGGTTTGTATTGGATTGCTTTATCAAAGCACATAACGGCATCTTCTAATTTTCCCAATTCATACAGCGTCAAACCTTTTTCATGCCAAGCTTTAGGATAATTAGGTTTTATTAAAATAAGTTTTTCAAAACTAATCAATGCTGCTTCTAATTTTTTTTGCTCCAACAGCACAATACCCCGCAATAACAAAGCTTTCAGGTAATCTGGCTGAATTTCTATCGCTATATCAATAGATGAGAGTGCTTCTGGTAATTTTCCCAGTCTAAATAAAGTAACTCCCCGCTCGTACCAAACATAATGAGAATCGGGTGAATGGGTTATTGCTCTTTCAAAATTAATCAACGCTTCTTCAAAATTTTCTAAACCTTGCAGTGCCATTCCCCGAAAGACAAGAGCATCGTAAACGTTGGGTTCCGATTCTAAAATTTGATTGTAAACTAACAATGCTTCTTCAAAACGTTGTAATTCTATAAGAGTTACCCCTAAATGATGCAAGCCTTCCCAGTCGTCAGATAAATGCATTTTGGATTTGAAAGTTTATTCTCTAAACAAATGTAAATTCAATTTAATACATTTATAACAGAACTTGATCGCATCTATTACAATAGGAACACTGCTTAATTAAAAAAATATATTTGATTAGATTTTAGGTGTAACAAAATGAACATTTTATAATACAAATACGTAAGATGGCTCTAACTTAATGAATATAATATTGAATCAGATAAAAGTTTTCGCGTCTGAATATTGCAATGCCATAATATCTTTCCCTAATGGTTAAAAAATTGGTTTAAATATTTAAAGCGAAAAATACTTTCTAAATAATGTGAATAATCTTGATTGGATAAACGAAGAATTTGCTATATTGCCTTCTTATTATAGTTTTCCTTATAGTGCCGCTTGAAACCGCTGCTACACAAACAAAACCCGGCGATGTGGGTTATAAATTATAAAATAATTAGATGCTTAATAGTTTACCTGGCGACTAGAAACCGCCGGATACTTCTAAAACATTCTCCTTATCTCCTACCTCCGCGTCAAGCATCGGTTTATTCTATTCTTGATATTTTAAAGAAAACTATGAAAATAACTATCCCCGAACTATCCCTAGTAACGCTCATCGGTGCATCTGGCTCCGGTAAATCAACCTTTGCAAAAAAACACTTCCAACCTTTTGAAGTCATATCTTCCGATTTTTGTCGCGGGTTAGTTTCCAACGATGAAAACAGCCAAGAAGCTTCTCGCGATGCTTTTGATTTACTCCACTACATCGCCCGCAAACGTTTAGCAGCAGCCAAACTAACAGTCATTGACGCAACCAACGTTCAAAAAGAAGACCGGAAGCATTATATCAGCATGGCGAAAGAATATCATTGCTTACCAGTTGCTATAGTTTTAAATTTACCCGAAAACATCTGTCATCAACGCAACCAACAACGTCCAAATAGACAATTTGGTTCTTACGTAGTTCAGCGTCACGTTCAAAATTTGAAACGTTCTCTAAGAGGTTTACAAAAAGAAGGTTTTCGTTATGTTTACGTGCTTAATTCCATCGAAGAAATCGAAGCTGTAACAATCGAACGTAAACCATTATGGAACAACCGCAAACACGAACATGGCCCCTTTGACATCATCGGTGACATTCACGGTTGCTGCGACGAATTAGAAACATTATTAGAAAAACTAGGCTACCAGAAGTCAGTGAGCAGTGAGCAGTTATCAGTGAACAGTGATAATTCTCCCCCCTCTCCCCCTTCTCCCCCCTCTCCCCTTTACTCCCACCCCCAAGGACGAAAAGCCCTATTCCTCGGCGATTTGGTAGATAGAGGTCCCCGGATTCTTGATACTGTAAAATTAGTGAAAAGTATGGTTGAAGCGGGTGCGGCTATTTGCGTACCGGGTAATCATGAAAACAAACTTTTGCGGAAAATACGCGGTAAAAAAGTTAAGCTTAATCACGGTTTGGAGCAAACTGTTGCGGAAATCGAAGCTTTATCTGAGGAAGTACGCGAACCTTTTCTTAAAGAAATTGAAGAATTTATCGACTCTTTGGTAAGTCATTTCGTCCTAGATGATGGACGTTTGGTAGTCGCTCATGCAGGAATGAGAGAAGAAATGCAGGGAAGGGGTTCGGGAAAAGTGCGGAGTTTTGCGCTTTATGGTGAAACTACCGGGGAAATCGATGAATTCGGCTTACCCGTGCGCTACAACTGGGCTTCCGAATATCGCGGTGAAGCGATGGTGGTTTACGGACATACACCAGTACCGGAAGCGGAATGGTTAAATAATACGATTGATATTGATACTGGTTGCGTTTTTGGGGGAAAGTTAACTGCTTTGCGCTATCCCGAAAGAGAATTAGTCAGCGTTGATGCAGCGAAAGTTTACTGCGAACCTGTCAAACCTTTATGTAGAGACGAGATACATCGCGTCTCTACAACAATGCAGCAGCAGTTAGATGATCTTTTAAATATTGATGATGTCTTGGGTAAGCGGATTATTAATGTACGTCTGCAAAACAAGATTACCATCCGTGAAGAAAACGCGATCGCAGCTTTGGAAGTGATGAGTCGGTTTGCTGCGAATCCCAAGTGGTTGATTTACCTTCCTCCTACCATGTCTCCCGTCGAAACTTCCCAATTACCGGGATATTTGGAACATCCCAAAGAAGCTTTTGCTTATTATAAAAACCAAGGAGTTACTGAAGTTATTTGCGAAGAAAAACACATGGGTTCGCGAGCGGTTGTTATTGTATGTCAGGATGAGGAAGCTGTTAAAAGAAAGTTTGGAATTGTCAATGAAGGAATTGGAATCTGCTATACTCGCACCGGAAGACACTTTTTTAATAATTCGGAATTAGAAGCGGAATTTTTAGCCGGAGTAAATAAAGCGCTTACTGAAAGTGACTTTTGGTCGAGATTAAATACCGATTGGGTATGTCTCGATTGCGAACTGATGCC
>JBARZF010000110.1:0-3551 GCA_049649675.1 Rivularia sp. (in: cyanobacteria)
TCAAAGGAATAATTGCGATCGCGCTTTTTATCTTTACTATTCTTTTTACTGGCGAAATATTTCCTTCTATTGCGACTTTACCAATGTGCCTGTTACTACTCAGCGGTGTGATTGGTATTAGTTTGGGTGATACGGCATTTTTTATTACTATAAACAGCTTGGGGGCGCGTCGAGCATTATTGATGCAAACCCTGACTTCGCCAATTACAGCAGTTTTGGGATTAATTTTTCTACAAGAAGAGTTAAATGTTTTAGCTATCTGCGGTATTTTGCTAACAATATTAGGTGTGGCTTGGGTTGTTACCGAGCGTACTACCGATGTCAAACATATTGCAACGGCAGAATTTAGGCGAGGTATAGTTTGTGGGTTGTTAACGGCGTTTGCTGGGGCTGTTGGTGCGGTGCTTTCGCGGAGTGCTATCGCGGATAATCAAGTTAGCCCTTTATGGGCTGCTTTATTAAGGCTGAGTGCTGGGACATTAATTCTGCTTGTATGGGCATCGTCTAGACAACAAACTAACTTTAGTCTCGGCAACTTGCGAAATTCCAAAGTAATTGCAGGAATTTTGTTTGCAGCTTTTTGCGGAACTTATTTAGGAATTTGGTTGCAACAAACAGCGATTAAATTGACATCAGTGGGAATTGCTTCGACTCTTTTACAGACTAGCCCAATTTTCGTCATACCTTTTGCGATTTTGATGGGAGAAAAAGTCAGTATTCGAGCGATTTTAGGTGTTCTAATTTCTATTATGGGAATCGCACTATTATTTTACCTTTAATAATTAATCTTTTCCCATCGCTTCATAACCTCAAAAACTAAAAGATGTATGTGCTTTTCATAAAACACCCACATCTTTACCAATTACCCATTACCTGCATTCAAAATTTACCAAAAATTCTCTTTCCAAAAAACACACTCTCTTTGTTTAGGGGTAAGATTTTTTGTTAAGAATTGCAATTCTCGATCGCTAAGGAAAGACGCACCGTAATGATTGTGTACTATCGGTTTTCTAGAAGTGTAATCGAAAAATACTGTGTATCTATCTGAAGATACAGGTATTTTGCCTCTATGAAATATGCCACCAGTCGCAGCTAAAATAACTGTTCCAGCAATTCCCGTACAGCATTTAAAATGTGATGGAGATATATATTTCTCCATTGTTTTATCTTGAATATAGCCATGCGTGTATTTTAAAGCAGAAATTATTTCAGAATTTAAAGGCAGGGGAATATATTCAAAAGCTCCACCATTCTCCGAAACATCATTCAGATAAATTACTACTTTTAAGACTTTTCTATCTTCGGGATCTATATGCCATAATCTTGATTTTGCTTGAACCGGGTTAACCTTATCTCTCCGAAAGTAGGCTCCGTGATAAGCCACTGGCAAGCCAATATAATTCTCAATGATATTGATTAAACGTTGCTCTAAACCCCAAAGAAAGATTTCTTTATGTTCTAAAATTTGTTGTGGAGTTGCATGAACTACATACTCATTTTTATTTTGAGAAATGCTTTGAGGTATTTTTGGGATTAAGTTTTTGGCTGCTTGAAGCATTACTTCGGTAGAAGGAATAGATAGAGCTTGTAATGAAGTCATTGCAACTCCTTGGGTTCTCAATGTATCTATCAAATTCTGCTCATAATCCGAAATAACTGGTAAATTCTCAAAATGCCTTTTTCGTGCTATTTGATAGTTAAGCTCACCTTGAGTACACAAAAACGGAAGTTGACGAGTATTTAGTGACACTTCGTTCCGAATCTTGTAGACAATTTTTTTATACATACTTTACTCAGAATTACGGCATAGAAATACGCAAACATTAACAATTATCTAAAACTACATGTGTATAAAATATTTTCGTCAAATCAAATATAGAATTACATATTTTCACAAACATAAACCCAGTAAAGCCTTGATTTTGCGAAAAATTTATTTTTCAGTGAGATTACTTAACACTGGCTTTATATTACATTGATAATATGATTTGTATTAACTTTTATCAAGCTATTTAGGCTAAAAGAGTATAGTTTACTCGTATTTATTAATACAATTAATTAGTTTCTACTGGTATAGAAAAGCTTCAGAAGTTAATAAAACTCTGAAGCTTTGTTGATACTATATTATGGAGAGATGTCAAGCTCGATCGGAAGAGACTTTATACTTCTCGATCAACTTTGAATATTTTAGGCAATATTGGGTAGATTAAACCTATTGACTTTACATATCGCTGTTTTTGTAATTATTATGCCTTTTTTCTCAAGATGAATCAACTTTTATCGAGATTAGCTCGGAATTTTGGCAACTAGCTTTTGTGCAACTCGGAGAACAATAATCAAATTTCAAATAAATCTTCAGCAGTTTGAAGAATAAAGCTTTTCTAGATTAATAGATATTTACGCTATCAAACGTAAATTTTTTAGTAAACATTCTTCAAACTCCGCTACAGGTAAAGGATGACTTAAAAGATAACCTTGTGCGCGATCGCATTTAAGTGCTTTTATAATGTTTAATTCTGCTTTAGTTTCTACACCTTCAGCAACTACTTGTAGGTTGAGGTTATGAGCCATTTCAACAATCCCCTTAGTTATTGCTGACTTTTGTCTATCTTTATCAATATTATGGACAAAGTAATGGTCTACTTTTAAAGTATCTATTGGCAGCTGCTTTAAATAAATAAGAGAGCAATTACCAGTACCAAAATCATCAATAGAAATTTTCAAGCCGTGCGATCGCAATTCCTGCATTCTATTGATTGCTGTATTCACATCCTGTTCGATCACCCCTTCTGTAATTTCTAGTTCAAGGGAAGACGGATGCAAATCATTTTCTGCCAACGATCTAAGTAATTTTGAAACGAAATCTGGCTGAATTAATTGATTAATTGAGATATTGATCGTAGCATAGAAATCTTTATAACCAGCACCTTGCCATATTTTCGTTTGGTTACAGACATTGTGGATTAACCATTCTCCAATTGGAATAATTAAACCCGTCGATTCGGCTAAAGGAATTAATTCAGCAGGAGAAATTAGACCTAATTCCGAACTTTGCCAACGAATTAAACTTTCAGCACCTAGAATTGAACCAGAACTAATGTCAACAATTGGTTGATAATGAACTTGGAATTCTTTTAATTTTCTCTTTGCTAAAGTTCTAAGCAAACTGCTTTTTAGAATCTGAAGTTCTGGTAAAAATCTAGCAGAACTTTTATTACTTTTAGAGATATATTTTATATCCTCTGTTTGCTTTTCCAATCGACTCATGATTGCTTTTAACAGTTCGGAGCGAGTAAATGGCTTAGTAAGATAGTCATCAGCACCCAATTCCATACCTTGACGTATATCAGCCCTAGCAGTTCTAGCCGTAAGAAAAATAAATGGAATAGTTGCTGTAGCAGCTTGCGAATTTAGCAATTTTAGAACTTCATAGCCATCAATATTTGGCATCATTAAGTCGCACAAAATTAAATCGGGAACTTCAGAAACAGCTAAATCTACACCAATTTTTCCGTTAGCAGCAGCCAGAGTTTCCAAATTTTCAGCTTCTA
>JBARZF010000111.1:0-2163 GCA_049649675.1 Rivularia sp. (in: cyanobacteria)
ACCTTCAAAGTGCGAGCAAAGGCTTCAATACAAGAAAGTAAGCGTTTCTGCAAAGAAGTAATTACCAACATCGCAGTATTTTGGGCTGACTTAGAAACATCCCTAAGACGCTCCTCCCGTAAGCTACGATATTCTTGCAATAGAACAGATAACCGCAATTCGGGAGCATCTTCCGGTAAATTGTCAACTACCATCGGGATAACTTTGCGTTCCGGGAAATCGCGATCGCCAATGTCTCGTAAATCCTGCTTTAATCGTCGCACCATCACAGCATCAAGCAGCTTTTTGTTAACGGTAACTCCCCGACAAAACCGTTGCGGGTCAAGAATTTCTAACAATGCAGCGAAACTATTAGAATGTCCGTTATGTGGAGTAGCCGAAAGAAACAACTTGTGTTCAAAACGAGGAGCAATATCGCGAACGGTTTTAGTCAATTGGGAATCCACAGCATATTTTGAACTACTAGCAGGTGCAGCATTATGAGCTTCATCCAAAATCAACATTGAGCTAGCAGCAAAATTTCCCAACCAATCCCTTAACAAAGCCCCGTAAGTCTCATCCCTAAGCAATGCATGAGAAATAATAAACCGATTGTGAGTAGTCCAAGGATTAATACTATAACCGCGCTCCCGACGCTGCATAGCAATAAAATTTCTATCAAAAATCTTAAATATCAAACCAAACCGACTTTCCATTTCCTCCTGCCACTGTCTGACAACCGAAGGAGGACAAGAAATCACCACCCGTTTAATCTTTTGACGCATCAACATCTCGCGCAAAATTAAACCAGCTTCAATAGTCTTTCCTAAACCCACATCATCAGCAATAAACAGCGAAACCCTCGGCATCAACAAAGCTTTTCTCAAAGGTTCTAGCTGATAAGCCTTAACCTCAATCCCCGCACGGTAAGGAGCCTGAAACAACTTAGGATTAGTAGAAGTAACGCAATTCCAGCGTAGAGCATGGAAATAAGCACTAAAAAAATTGGGCTTATCAAAACCTTTTTGGGCAACCGACTCCCAAGAAGAAGCACCCATAATCTGAGCATCCACTTCCCGTTCCCAAAAAACCTCTAACTGCTGTCCTTGAGCATCATCTTCCAAACAGGCAAGCCGTACCCTATTGTCACCAATATCGGATGTCGAAATCACAACATCCTCAATCAAATATTGACGAGAACGAACTCTAACTATCTGTCCAACCTTGATATCAGTCACCCATACCTCGCTATCAATTCAGGATGTAAAATTTGCATCGAAAATTAGCCGCTAGCGACATAAGTACAAGCAGCGCAAGCAATGAAAATTCTTAACTGAAATTTAGCCGGTTCATCAGTACTACTGACCATAATCAGCAGTAGCAAAATATTATTTGATACATGATAACCGTAAAAATAATCCTCTGACCGTATAAAATAACTTTTATTTAAACTAGTTTTAATGTATTAATTGCTATATTTTTTGTAGCGTATAGACACGGTTGAATATTGATTCTACTATTGACGTTATACTTGCCCAGTTGCAGCGTTACTTGGTTATTTCCAGAAGAAAGTACCTTCCGCAGGATTGCGATGTCCGCATCAGTATGTTCGCCAGCTGCGATACAGTTAAGAATGCTGTTTATCTCTTCAGGGTTTGCCATCTCTCAGATGTTTTTGTTTTATTTTAGACAATTCAAAGAATATATAGAAAGGTTTGTAGTTGCGCTTTAGCGCTCTTTTCCACTTACAACGACATAATATTATGGGTGGTTTTCTGGACATCATATTACTCATCTTCTTGCATCTGTGCGCGTAAATATTCCAAATTTCCCCGAAAAGTCACCGTATTCGGATGATTTGCACCCAAAATCCGCTCCAAAATCTCCAAAGCTTGAATACAAAGGGTTTCAGATTCTTCGTATCTTCCTTGGGAATAGTAGAGAAAAGCTAAATTGTTGAAGCTGCTTGCAGTATCGGGATGATTTTCTCCCAGTAGCTGTTTTCTCAACTGCAAAGCTTTGATATGAAGGGGTTCAGCTTCTTCGTACCTTCCTTGGAAACAGTAGAGTTCTGCTAAATTGTTGAAGCTGGTTGCAGTATCGGGATGATTTTCTCTCAGTAGCTGTTTTCTTAACTGCAAAGCTTTGATATGAAGGGGTTCAGCTTCTTCGTACCTTCCTTGG